>CALRVU010000317.1:0-4857 GCA_943371685.1 Bordetella parapertussis
CTGTTATTTATGCCGACTATTCTAGGCAGCCGACCGTTAGCCTGTGCCAGGGGTCGTCTGTAACGCATTGATCGAGGGGGTCATTGATGTCGATGTTGTCCAACCTGGACCTGATTCGCCGGGTACCGTTGTTCTCTCTGTTGACCAGCGAGCAGGCCCGGGCGGTGGCAGACGGGGTGGTCAAGCGGCGCTACCGGCGCGGTGAGCTGGTGGTGGAGCAGGGCAAGAAGAGCAATGCCCTGTTCATCCTGCTGAACGGCCGAGCCCGCGTCCTGACCGCTGATTCTCGCGGCCGTGAGGTGATTCTGGCCGTGCTGGAGGCGGGTGACTATGTGGGCGAAATGAGCCTGATTGACAATCAGCCGCATTCGGCCACCGTGCGTTGCGAGATCCAGAGCGACCTGCTGATCCTCGGTCAGCCCGAGTTCGCCCGCTGTCTGCCCGAAAACTCCAGCCTGTCCTACGCCATCATGCGCGGCCTGGTCTCGCGCCTGCGCAGTGCCGACCGGCAGATCGAGTCGCTGGCCTTGCTCGATGTGTATGGCCGAGTGGCCCGCACCCTGCTCGACATGGCCGAAGATGTGGATGGCCAGACCATCGTGCGCGGCAAGGTGTCGCGCCAGGACATGGCCAAGATCGTCGGCGCTTCGCGCGAGATGGTCAGCCGGGTCATGAAGGACCTAGAGGAGCGCGGCGTCATCGAGACGCTCGAATCCGGTGCCGTGCTGCTGAAAAACCGCATCCCTGAATGAAGGGCGGTGGCATGCTGCGCAGCCAGCGCAGTTGGCCTGAGAATGGCGCATGATTCGACGCCCCGCCACGCTTGACGCCACCTTGACCGAGGCAGACATGCCTCCGGTTGATGCCCTGGTCCTGAGGATGCGCTTGGTCGTGGCTGCGCTGGTCTGGCTGATGTTTGCGCTGGCGCTGGCCAGCCGGCATCCCGGCGATGCAGCGTTCTCCACCTCAGGCACCGGGCAATCTGCGCAGAACTGGCTGGGTGCGCCCGGCGCCTGGCTCGCCGATGGCGCACTGGTGCTGCTCGGCTTTTCGGCTTGGTGGCTGGTGGTGGCCGGCGCGCGTGCCTGGCTGGCTGCCCTGGCCGAAGCCCTGCGTGGCACCACCGTGGCGCCTGAGCCCCGCCGCCCCGCGGCCTTGCGCTGGACCGGATTGGCGCTGTTGCTGATGGGCAGCGCCGCCCTGGAATGGACTCGGGTCTACGGCTGGGAAGCTCGCCTGCCTGGCCACGCCGGTGGTGTGCTGGGCTTTGCCTTGGGTCCCTGGTCGATGCAGACCTTGGGCTTTGTCGGCTCCGGTGTGCTGTGGATTGCGGCGCTGGTGGCTGGCTTGCCGCTGGCCTTGGGCTTTTCGTGGGTCAAGGTGGCCGACGGCCTGGGTGGCTGGGTCGATGGCCTGCGCGAGCGCCGCAGCCTGCAGCGCGAACAGGCTGAGGACATGCGTGTGGGCGAGCAGGCCCAGCGCGAGCGGGAGATCGAGATCGAGGTCCAGCGCGAGGAGCATTCGCTGCACATGCCGATCGTGATTGAGCAACCGGTGCTGGAGGTGCCCAAGTCCGAGCGTGTGGCCCGGGAACGGCAGAAGCCGCTGTTCAAGGAGCTGACCAACACCAAGCTGCCCCAGGTCGATCTGCTGGACAAGGCGCCGGCCCGGGTTGAGTCGGTCACGCCTGAATCGCTGGAAATGACCAGCCGCATGATCGAGAAGAAGCTCTCGGACTTTGGCGTGGAAGTGCGCGTGGTGGCGGCCCAGCCCGGCCCGGTCATCACCCGCTACGAGATCGAACCCGCCACCGGCGTCAAGGGCTCGCAGATCGTCGGTCTGGCCAAGGACCTGGCGCGCTCGCTCAGTCTGGTGTCGATCCGCGTGGTCGAGACCATCCCTGGCAAGAACCTGATGGCGCTGGAGTTGCCCAATGCCAAGCGCCAGACCATCCGGCTGGCCGAGATCCTGGGCTCGCAGGTCTACAACGACGCCACCTCCATGCTCACCATGGCCCTGGGCAAGGACATCATCGGCCTGCCGGTGGTGGCCGATCTGGCCAAGATGCCGCACTGTCTGGTGGCCGGCACCACCGGCTCGGGCAAGTCGGTGGGCATCAACGGCATGATCCTGAGCCTGCTCTACAAGGCCGAGGCGCGCGATGTGCGCCTGATCATGATCGACCCGAAGATGCTCGAAATGAGCATGTACGAGGGCATTCCGCACCTGCTCTGCCCGGTGGTCACCGACATGAAGCAGGCCGGCAACGCGCTCAACTGGTGCGTGGGCGAGATGGAGCGCCGCTACAAGCTCATGAGCAAGATGAGCGTGCGCAACCTGGCCGGCTACAACAAGAAGATTGACGATGCCACGGCCCGTGGCGAGCTGGTGCCCAACCCTTTCAGTCTGACGCCCGAGCAGCCGGAGCCGCTGGAGCGCCTGCCGCACATCGTCATCGTCATTGACGAGCTGGCCGACCTGATGATGGTGGTCGGCAAGAAGATCGAGGAACTGATTGCCCGCCTGGCGCAAAAGGCCCGGGCCGCCGGCGTGCACCTGATCCTGGCCACCCAGCGGCCCAGCGTGGACGTGATTACCGGCCTGATCAAGGCCAACATCCCGACCCGCATCAGCTTCCAGGTCTCCAGCAAGATCGACAGCCGCACCATCCTCGACCAGATGGGCGCCGAAGCCTTGCTCGGCATGGGCGACATGCTCTACATGGCATCGGGCAGCGGCTTGCCGGTGCGGGTGCACGGCGCTTTCGTGTCGGACGAAGAAGTGCACCGCGTGGTCGAAGCGCTCAAGGCCCAGGGCGAGCCCAACTACATCGAGGGCATTCTGGAGGGTGGCGTGCTGGAGGGCGAGGGCGGCGAAGGCGGCGGCGCCGGCGGCGCAGATGCCGAGGCCGATCCGATGTACGACCAGGCCGTGGCCATCGTCCTGCAACACCGCAAGGCGTCCATCTCTCTGGTGCAACGTCATCTGCGCATCGGCTACAACCGGGCGGCGCGATTGCTGGAACAAATGGAGCAGTCCGGGCTCGTATCTTCCATGTCCACCAACGGCAACCGCGAACTGCTGCTGCCCAAGCGTGAAGAATGATCTCTGACCTGACGAGGCGCCATGCCTGTTGACCGACTTTTGAGCCTTGCGATGTTGAACCCTTTGGCGGTGTGTGTTTGCGGGCTGTTGCTGGTCACTGCGGCGCCAGCGGTCCTGGCACAAGCTGCAGCGCCTGCCACGGCATCCGCTGAAGGGGCTGTGGACGCCCTGCGCAGCTTTGTGCGCGACGCCAAGGCCGGCCGCGCGAGTTTTGTGCAGACCGTGCACGCACCCAACAGCAGCAAGACCCGTGTGTCCTCGGGCCAGTTCGAGTTTTCGCGGCCCAACCGCTTCCGCTTCAACTACCTCAAGCCCTATCCGCAGGCCATCGTCGGCGACGGCGAGAAAGTCTGGTTCCATGACCCGGATCTGAATCAGGTCACGGTGCGCAAGCTGGGCGACGCCCTGAGCAGCACGCCGGCGGCCTTGCTGGCCGGCCAGGCCATCGAACGGGACTTCGAGCTGCAGGCCCAGCCTGACCGCGACGGCCTGAGCTGGGTGCTGGCCACGCCGCGCCAGCGCGACGGCACCATCGTGTCCTTGAAGGTGGGTTTTCGCGGCCGCAGCCTGGCCGCGCTGGAGATTGCGGACAGTTTCGGCCAGCGCTCGGTACTGCAATTCACCGATCTTCAGATCGAGCCGTCTTTGCCGGCCGAGCGGTTTCGCTTCGCCGTCCCTGCGGGTGCCGATGTGTCAGCCCAATAGGGGTGCTGACACGGGCAGGGCGGCAGCCTTGTCCGTCAGAACGCGAGTTTCAGACCCAGGCTGAAGACGGTGGCTTGCTGCGATCCGCTCTGGCGGCCCAAGCTGGTGTCCAGGCTCAGGCGCTCGGGCAGTGCAGCCCAGCGCAGGCCGATCTGGAACCAAGGGTCGTGGTCGCGATCATCACCAAAACTTTCGCCGGTCAGGTCCCAGCGATCGTTCAATGACTGCTCCAGGCCGATGGCCCAGTGCGTGGTCTGCTGATGTTCGCGCCGTGCATGGCTCCAGCCCAGGTTGGCATGGAGGTTCAGCGTGTCGTTGAGCGGCACGCTGACAACACCATTCAAGGCGTGTCCGGTGTGTGACCAGCTCCCGTCATCTTCGGCAGCCACAGCCCAGGCCAGGGCCCAGGCTGCGCCGCCCTCGGTGGCCTGGTTCAAGGCGGTCTTGCCTGACAAGGTCAGACCGGGCGTGCGTGCGCTGCCGCTTTGCCAGCGGCTGGCTGCCAGCGCCAATTGACTGTTCCATCCGATGCCGCAGCCGATCTGGGCTGACAGCAGTTGCTCACTGGCGCTTTGGCGGGCACGAGCCCAGGCCTTGAACGATTCCAGCTCGCAATCGCCTGAATCCAGCACCCCGGCATCTTCGGTCACCATCGGTCGGCCTGCGTGGGCCGGATGGCTGAGCAGGGCGCCCAGACCGAACAAGACAGCCAGGGCGCGGGCGACGATGTTGCGAGGGGTGGTCATGGCGTCACCGTTCAGTGCATGACCACGTCCATCAGGCACATGTCCGGCGCGGTCATCATCTGCTCGATGTCCATCAGGATCAGCATGCGTTCTTCTTCACCATGGCGCAGGGTGCCCAGGCCGGTGATGTAGGCCGCATCGATCGCGCCGTTGAATTCGGGCGCCGGCTTGATCTGGCCGTGGGCCAGTTCCAGCACGTCGCTGACCGAGTCCACCACCATGCCCACCGTGCGGTGCGCGATGTTCAGGATGATGACCACGGTGAAGCTGTTGTACTGCACATCGGGCAGGCCGAAGCGCA
>CALRVU010000318.1:0-4855 GCA_943371685.1 Bordetella parapertussis
GGGCACGACATACATCGTGCGGCCCTTCATGCAGCCCTTGAACAGCGCCGGCGTGCCGTCAGCCTGGCCGGTCTGCAGCAGGCGGCGCATGTCGGCCGGGGCCATCCAGTTGTTGGTCGGGCCGGCGTCTTCCTTCTTTTCGGAGCAGATGAAGGTGCGGTCCTCGACCCGTGCCACGTCCGACGGGTCGGAGCAGGCCAGGAAGCTGCCCGGGCGCTTGGCCGGATTGAGCTTCTTGAAAGTACCCGCATCGACCAGTTGCTGGCACAGGCGGTCGTACTCGGCCTTCGAGCCATCACACCAGTAGATGTCGGCGGCTTCGGTCAGGGCGGCCACTTCGGCCACCCAGTTCAGCAGACGGGCGTTCTGCACATAGGCAGGGGCGTTCAGGCGCAAGCCTTCGGCAACGGGACGGTTCATCACGGGACTCCAATCATCAAAACAAAACAGGATTGGGCGAACCTCGCGACGAGCGGGCCGGCGGACGGCGCACACCGCTGCGGGGCTCGCCCAATACCGTGAGCGAGCAGAGAGTGATGCGAGCGGTGCCTCTGACTAAAGCGGAGACAAGGCCGCCATTGAGTTACACGACAAATCAGATCTAGCAAGGCCAGAATCGACCGCGCACCCCTCAAGGCTCCCGTCATGCGAGTGTAACTTCGTGGTAACCCAGCTGTCTTCTGCTGTCATGCAAATCCGGAATGAGGAAATGCACAGGAAGTCTCGATCCGACGGCGCCTGATCAGCCCAGCAAGGCGCTGGGTCAATTGAATCTAAATGCGAAGCAATCTCATTAATGGCGCACAATGCTCACTTTGCCAATCTTGCCGAGTCCTGCCATGTTGCTTGCTGACCTGCCCGACGGGGCCCATGCCACGGTTGCCCGCGTGATCGCAGGCACATCCGAACTGGATGCGGGATTGCTGCGTCGACTGGGCGAACTGGGCTTTTTGCCGGGCGAGCCAGTACAAGCCCTGCGGCGCGGGCCGGGCGGCCGCGAGCCCCTGGCCGTGCTGATCGGCGAGACCATGCTGGCGCTGCGCTGGGCCGAAGCCCGCTGCATTGAAGTCCAACCCGCGTGAGCACCGCTGAGCCATGAACCCGAATCTCTCCATCTCGTCCCTGCCGCGCATCGTGGCCCTGGTCGGCAACCCCAATTGCGGCAAGACGGCCCTGTTCAACCTGCTCACCGGCGCACGGCAGAAAGTGGCCAACTACGCTGGCGTCACGGTGGAGCGCAAGGTCGGCGCAGCACGCCTGCCCAATGGCCAGTCGGTGGCGGTGGTTGACCTGCCCGGCACCTACAGCCTGAATCCGGCCTCGGCCGACGAAGAAATCACCCTGCAGGTGATCGAGGGCCGGCGCGAGGGCGAGGAGGCACCGGATCTGATCGTGGCCGTGGCTGATGCCACCAACCTGCGGATGAACCTGCGTCTGGTGCTGGAGTTGCGTCAGCTGGGCAAGCCGATGATCGTGGCCCTGAACATGACCGACGTGGCCCGCGAAAGGGGCTTGGAGATCGACGTGCCGGCGCTGGCTGCCGCCCTGGGCTGCCCGGTGGTCGAGACGGTGGCCGTGCGCCACGACGGCCATGCCGCCTTGCTGGCCGAACTGGCCCGAGACCTGCCGGCCCGCCACGCCAGCAGCCCACCCATCCACCCGATGCTGAACGACACGCAAGCCTTGCAGGTGGAGGTGCGCCGGGTGCTGGCCCTGGCCGCTCCGGGCGCCGCGGCCGTCAAGCGCTTTCATCCGCGGCTGGACGCCTGGGTGATGCACCCGGTCTGGGGTCTGGTGATCCTGGCCGCCTTGCTGTTCATCATGTTCCAGGCGGTGTTTTCCTGGGCCAACGGGCCCATGGACCTGATCAAGGACGGCATGGCGGCCGCAGGCGACTGGACCTTGGCCCACATGGCCGACGGACCGCTGCGCAGCCTGCTGGTGGACGGCGTGATCGCCGGCGTCGGCGGCGTGCTGGTGTTCTTGCCGCAGATCCTGATCCTGTTCGCCTTCATCCTCGCCTTGGAGGATTCGGGCTACCTGCCCCGCGCGGCGTTCCTGCTGGACAACGTCATGGGCAAGGTCGGCTTGTCGGGCCGGGCCTTCATTCCCCTGCTCTCCAGCTTTGCCTGCGCGGTGCCGGGCGTCATGGCCACCCGCTCGATCGCCAACTGGCGTGACCGGCTCGCCACCATCATGGTGGCGCCGCTGATGACCTGTTCGGCTCGCCTGCCGGTCTATGCGCTGCTGATTGGCGCCTTCGTGCCCGATCAGTCCGTGGGCGGCTTCAATCTGCGTGGTCTGACCCTGTTTGCCCTGTATGCCGCCGGCGTGCTGGCCGCCATGGCGGTGGCCTGGGTGTTCAAGCGGATCTGGATGAAGAGCTCCTACCAGCCCCTGATGCTGGAGTTGCCCCCCTACCGCGTGCCCAGCCCGCGCAATCTGGCGCTGGGGCTCTGGGAGCGCACCCGCATCTTTCTGAGCCGGGTGGGCACCATCATCTTTGCCCTGACGGTGGTGCTGTGGTTCCTGTCCACCTGGCCCGGCCCACCAGATGGCGCCAGCGGTGCCGCGATCCAGTACAGCCTGGCCGGTCAGCTGGGCCGAGCACTGGAGGTGCTCTTCGCACCGATCGGCTTCAACTGGCAGATCTCGATCGCCCTGGTGCCCGGCATGGCCGCCCGCGAGGTAGTGGTGGGTGCGCTGGGCACGGTGTACTCGCTGTCCGCCGCCGATGACGCCGTGGCCGATGCACTGACACCGGTGCTGGCTCAGGGCTGGTCGCTGGCCACGGCCTATTCGCTGCTGGCCTGGTTCGTGTTTGCGCCGCAATGCATCTCCACCCTGGCTGCCGTCAAACGCGAGACCAACTCATGGCGCTATCCACTGCTGATGACGGTCTACCTGTTTGCCCTGGCCTACGGCGCCGCCTTCCTCACCTACCGGGCCACCTTGTGGCTGGGAGGCTGAAATGGCTTCCGACGTCGTGCTGCTTCAAAACCTGATTGTGTCCCTCGTGGTCGTCTGCAGCGCAGGCTATGCCGCTTGGGTGCTGATGCCCGCTTCTTGGCGAAGGGGTTTGTCGGCCATCATGATGAAACACCCCGCGCTGGCAGGCAGCACGCGGATTGCACAGCACATGGAGGTGAAGGCCGGCTGCGGCAACGGTTGCAACCGGTGTGGCGCCCCGGCCCGATTGCAGGCTGACGCATCGACAGACAAGCCCTGCGGCCATTCGGATTCCATCAAGCTGCATCACATCAAGATCGAACGCCGCCATTAGCACAAACAGTATTCGAGGCATGGGATGAATCACCCAGCGCCGCCAGCTCAAAAGCAGCAAGCAAGCGGCTGTGCCGCCTCGAAAATATTGTGCGGGCTCTGACCTGCGCCCAAGGCCGGGAACCCTGATGGTGGGGTAAATTGCCGCCTCCATCCAATTACCCGTCCGGGAGAAATTCAAGTGAAGAAATTTGTATTCGCCATGATCGTGTCCGCCGTGCTGTCGGGCTGCGCGTCCGTGAACATGGGAACCCCTCAGCAAGATGCAGCGGCGAAGACTTTCAAGGCACCGACGGACAAGGCTGGCGTCTATGTCTATCGCAACGAATCCATGGGCGCAGCCGTCAAGATGGATGTGGCCATTGACGGACAAGCAGTTGGTCAAACCGTTGCCAACACCTACCTCTACAAGGAGGTCGCACCCGGCAAGCACATCATTTCTTCAAAGGCCGAGAATACTGACAGCCTGGAAGTTGATGCCAAGCCTGGCGCTCTCTATTTCGTCTGGCAAGAAGTGAAGATGGGCCTGATGTCTGCCCGAAACAAGCTTCAGCTCGTCGATGAAGCACAAGGCAAGAAGGGTGTGATGGAAACCAAGCTGGCAGAGACCAAGTAAATCCTTCCCCACGCGAGCTGATCGACCGATGAACTCGCGTGGGCTGCTCAAGACATTCTTGAGTCGGGATCTCGCCGGATTCTGGATCCGACCACAAGGCAGCGCATGAACATCCTCAGCGTGAATGTCGGGACGGCGCGCAAGCTGCGCATCAATGGCCGCGATGTGTTGAGCGCCATCGGCAAGCAGCCCCAAGCTGGCTCGGTGGCCTATGGGCCGATGGGCCTGGAAGGTGACGAGCAGGCCGACCTTTCAGTGCACGGCGGCCTGTCCAAGGCGATCTACGCCTATCCTTCCGAACACTTTGCCTTCTGGAAAACGGTGCGCGCTCAAGCCCGCGCCGGGCTGTGGGACGAGGACGTGCCGCCCGGATTGATGGGTGAGAACCTGACGCTGGCCGGCATCACCGAGCAAGCGCTCTGGATCGGCGACCGGCTGTGCTTTGAGGATGGCGGCATCCTGGTGGTCAGCGAGCCGCGCTACCCCTGCTTCAAGTTCAATGCCGCGATGGGCTTTCCCAAGGCGTCCAAGATGATGGCCGAGTCCGGCTATTGCGGTGCCTATCTGGCCGTGCTGGTGCCTGGATCGCTGGCGGCAGGCCAGCGCTTTGAGCTGGTGCCAGGCGAGCGCGCCCTGGGCCTGATCGAAGCCTTTCGCAGCCGGACGGCAGGAAAGTCCTACTGACCATGAAAAAACCCCTGCGAGGCGTGGCCACGCAGGGGTTTCAGGTCTGAAGATCCATCAGGCACATGCCCAGGCCCGAAGGCCTGGATCATGTGCAGAGACGATCAGGGGCGAGCCAGAGTCACCGTCGGTGAAGTCCAGACTTCCCAGTGCGCTGCGTTGGCCGGATCGCCCAGGGCCTTCAGCACCGAGACTTCCAGCACATAGTCGCCATTCGGCTGAACCACTGCTGCACCGCCGTCTTCCTTGGCCAGGGTCGAGCCATCCCAGCTG
>CALRVU010000319.1:0-4853 GCA_943371685.1 Bordetella parapertussis
GAAGACTTTCCGCACAGCCAGCGGGCCTATGAACGCATGCTCAGCCTGCCGCTCTACACCCGCATGACCCTGGCCGATGTGCAGCGTGTGGCCAGTGCAGTGCGCCGCGCACTGGCGGCCTGAGCCGGGTTGGCGAACGATGGCGAAGCGTGTTTTTGATCTGTTGGCGGCCAGCCTGGGGCTGCTGCTGTTGCTGCTGCCCGGCTTGCTGCTGGCGCTGCTGATCAAGCTCGACTCGCCCGGCCCGGTGTTCTTCCGCCAGACCCGGGTGGGCCGCCACGGCCGTGAGTTCCGCATCCACAAGCTGCGCACCATGCGGGTGGACGCGGCCGCCCAGGGCGGGCTGCTGACGGTGGGCGCCGATCCGCGCATCACCCGGCTGGGCGCGTTCTTGCGGGCGCACCGGCTGGATGAGCTGGCGCAGCTGATCGACGTGCTGCGCGGCGACATGAGCCTGGTGGGGCCGCGGCCGGAGGTGCCGCGCTATGTGGCGCACTATCCGGCAGCGCTGCGGGCCCAGGTGCTGGCGGTGCGGCCGGGCATCACCGATCCCTCGTCACTGGCCTTCCGCAACGAGGGCGAACAACTGGCTGCCGCCGCCGACCCGGAGCGCGAATACATCGAAGTCATTTTGCCGGCCAAGCTGGCCTGCGCGGCCGACTATGCGGCGCACGCCTCGCTGTGGACGGATCTGGGCGTGGTGTGGCGCAGCTTGCGGGTGCTGCTGGCACGGTGAACACGAACATGGCAACTGAGATGAGCTTCTGGCACCGCATGGACCGCTTTCTGGCACGCTTGCGGCCGCACCGCGAGCCCCTGTCGCTGCTGGTCGATGCGCTGATGGTGGCGCTGGCCTGGAACGCGACCTACCTGTTCCGGCTGGGCTTTGAGCGCTGGATCGAGGCCCGGCCGGCCTATGACGGCTGGGTCTTGCTTGGCGTGGTGGCGGTCTATCTGTCCGCCTTTGCGGCGCTGCGCGTGCCGCAAAGCATGTGGCGCTTCTCGGGCTTTGGCGAGGTGCGCAAGCTGACGCTGGCCTGCATGGGGGCCGGCCTGGTCGCGGGTGCGGTGGTGATGGGCTTGCAGCTCTATCAGGTGCCGCGCGCGGTGCTGGCCCTGCATCCGCTGGTGACGCTGATGGCGGTGTGCACGGTGCGCATTGCCTACCGCATGCTGTATGAGCATGGCCGGGCCCGCATCACCGGCGGCAGTGCCGAGGTCAAGCGGGCGCTGGTGCTGGGCGCAGGCGAGGCCGCGCGGCGCTTGCTGGCCGGCATCCATCAGCAAGGCTGGATCGTGCTGGGCCTGCTCGATGATGACCCGGCCAAGCAGGGCGCGCGGATTGCCGGTGTCTCGGTGCTGGGCCCGCTGGAGGCCGTGCGCGACAAGGGCGTGCGGGGTGCGGCCACCCATTTGATCGTGGCCCTGCCGGCGGCCACGGCGGCCCAGCGCCGCCGCGCCGTGGCCCTGGCCGGTGAGACCGACTTGCCGGTGCTGACCGTGCCCTCGGCCGAAGAGCTGCGCAGCGGACAGGCGGCGGTGGACCGGGTGCGTGACATCGAGCCCGAAGACCTGCTGGGCCGTGAGCCGGTACAGTTGGACGAGGCTGGCATCAGCGAGGTGCTGCGCGGCAAGACGGTGCTGATCACCGGCGGCGGTGGCAGCATCGGCAGCGAGCTGTGCCGGCAGGTGGCACGCTTCCAGCCGGCCAAGCTGGTAGTGGTCGAGTTGTCCGAGTTCAACCTCTACGCCATCGAGCAGGATCTGGCGCAGCGTCACCCCAGCCTGCAGGTCACCACCCTGATCGGTGATGTGAAGGACGCTGACGGGCTGTTGGCGATCTTTGAGCGTCAGCGGCCGCAGTTGGTGTTTCATGCCGCCGCCTACAAGCATGTGCCGCTGATGGAGGTGGACAACGCCTGGGCGGCGCTGCGCAACAACACCTTGGGCACGCACAACGCGGCCCGGGCTGCGGCGGCGGTGGCGGCCGAGCGCTTTGTGCTGATCAGCACCGACAAGGCCGTCAACCCGACCAATGTGATGGGCGCCACCAAGCGGGCCGCCGAGCTGGTGGTGTCGGCACTGGCGGCCGAGCATCCGGGCACCCGCTTCATGGCGGTGCGCTTTGGCAATGTGCTGGGCAGCAGCGGCAGCGTGATCCCCAAGTTCAAGGCCCAGATCGCCCAGGGCGGCCCGATCACCGTGACCCATCCGGACATCATCCGCTACTTCATGACCATTCCTGAGGCGTCCCGACTGGTGCTGCAAGCCGCCGCCATCGGCGAATCCGGCCAAGTGCTGGTGCTGGACATGGGCGAGCCGGTGAAGATCGTCGACCTGGCCCGGACTATGATCCGGCTGGCCGGCCGCAGCGAGTTGGAGATCGGCATCCGGTTCACCGGGCTGCGGCCGGGGGAGAAGTTGTTCGAGGAGTTGCTGGCGGATGGGGACACCACCGTGCCGACCTCCGTGCCTGCTTTGCGCTTGGCGAACCTGATGACTCCATTGGACTCGGCTGGGGTGCTGGGCGCCATCGAGCAAGTTGGCGCCGATGGCGCACCTCGTTCTGACCATGCCGCGGTGGCTTGGCTGCAGGCTCAGGTCCCCGAGTATCAGGCTGACGTCCGCTACGGCCTGCCATCCTGATTGGCGCATGGCATTCATTGCGAGCCTGACGCAGCTGCGACAATGCGCAGTGACCTTGTTGTTCAGCTCAATTCCATCATGATCCCATCGAACAACACCCCACCTGTTGCCGCGGCTGAGCCTGTCGAATTCATGCAGGTGCTCATCTTGCTGGCCGCTCGGTGGAAACTGGTGTTTCTCATGCCGGTGTTGCTCGGCATCGCGGCTTACGGCGCCTGTCTTCTGATGCCACGCATCTACACCGCGAACGCCTCATTCCTGCCCCCGGCCCAGAGCTCACCCACTTCTGCGCTCTTGAGCTCATTGGGAGGCGCATTGGGGGGCGTGGGAGGTTTGTTGGGTGGCTCATTGAAAAGCCCGACCGATCAATGGATTGCCATCATGGGCAGCCGCCGGATCGCGGATGAGCTGATTGAAAAGTACCAGCTCAAATCCCAGTATGGGGTCGATCTGCTGAAGGATGCTCGCGGCGTTCTGGCCGCCCGTACGGACATTCGCTCCGACAAGAGCGGCTTGATCCGCCTGGAGGTGGATGACGAGAGCCCGGCGCAGGCCGCCCAGATTGCCAATGACTACATTGAACTGCTGCGCAAGCTCGCGCAGCAGCAGATGACCGCTGATTCAGCGCAGCGCCGTGCCTTTTACGACCAGGAGGTGGCCAAGACTCGACTGGCCCTGGAGCAGGCGCAGCAGCGCTTGTCGGGCAGTGGTGTCTCCCAAAGCACCTTGAAGATGAGCCCAGATGCAGCCGTCACGATGCTCGCCCAGCTCAAGGCCAAGGTGGCAGCCCAGGAGGCCGAGGTGGCGGTGCTCTCCAGCACCATGACGGCAGACAACGCCCAATTGCGCCAGAGCGTGTCGTTGCTCTCGGCCCTGCGTGAGCAGATGCGTCAGATGGAGCAGGTCAACTCGCCCCGAGGCGCTGCGGCCGATGCCGACTATGTCGAGCTGTACCGGCAGTTCAAGTATGCGGAAACACTCTATGAGTTGATGTCCAAGCAAGCTGAGTTGGCGCGGGTCGAAGAACTGGGTGGCTCCTCTACGATCCAGGTGATTGATGCCGCCGTACCGCCCGAAAAACAATCCAAGCCGCGCTTTGTGCTGGTGGCAGCGCTGGTCTTGCTGGCCTCGATGCTGTTGTCCATGGTCTGGGTGCTGGTGACCAACGCCATTGCGGTGCGCCGCAGATCCCCGGCGTTCGAGGCCCAGTGGCAAGCATTGCGCGGCGCCTTCCGGCGCGGCGCCTGAGCCTGCAAGCGGCTGTGATGGCCTGTCGGGTGAACAAGATCGGCACTGGGCCCCGATGAACTTCGGCACGGTGTTCTATCTGGTGGCCCAAGTGCCGGCGCAGTATTGCGGCGTGGTGCTCTTGCTGGTGATGCTGAGTGGGGTGATCTACTCGGCCCAGTTTCCCTCGCGCGATGCGGAGTTCGCGGCCTGGTTTTGTCGCCTGGATTACACGCGCGCACTCATCATCCTGACCTCCGTGGTCGCCCTGGCGCTGGCGCAAGCCTCGCTGCTGCCCTACGCCCTGAGCGCATTCACGGTGGTGCACCTGGCGCTCTACCTGGTGTTGTTCGGGGCACAGCGGCCGCAGGCCAGCGCCGAGCCCTTGATCGGGGCCATCTTGCTGGTCACCGCCCTCAACGCACTGGCTTTGCTAGGGTCCGTGCTGGAGCCGGTACGAAACCTGATGTTCATCGAGAAGGTCGGTGGGCTTCGGTTCCAGGCGTTCTACGCAGAGCCTTCGGTGGCGGCCTTCACGTACGTCTTCAATGTTCATGTTCTTTGGCAGCGGCGTCATGAGCGGTATGCCGGCCTGTTTCTTGGCATGAATCTGTTGTTTCTGCTGCTGACCTTTTCCGGGAGCGGCTTGATTTTGCTCGGATTGCTGCTCTTGGTGCAATTGCGGAGAATGACGAGCACCATGGTCGTCCTTCGTGCATTCGGCTTGTTAGTACTGGGTCTGGTCACGCTGAGATTGGCTTTGCCGGAGGCGTTCGAGCAAATGTTTGTGGTCCGCTTGACCGGGATCGCGACCAGTCAGATCGATAACAGCACTTTTTTGCGCTTTGTGGCGCCATGGCTGTTCATCAATGATCTGGCCAATAATCAGAATTATCTTTGGACCGGCACTGGCATCGGTGGACTGATTCCCTATATTCAGCGGTTCGAGGGTCGCCTTTGGTTCCTGGTCAACTATGACG
>CALRVU010000320.1:0-4852 GCA_943371685.1 Bordetella parapertussis
GGGCGTCCAGCCGGGCACCACGCGGTCCACCGTCAGGCCGGCGGCCTCCAGTTGGGCGATGCGGGCCTGCAGCCAGCCCTTGTCGAGTGCGGCTACCCAGGTGGGTAGGCCGGCGCTGGCGCCCGGGGCCAGCGCAAAGTGCAGCGAGGCGTCGTCCTCCAGCAGGGCTTCTTCGAGCACGCCGCCCAGCGCCTGGCGCATGCGGCTGCCCGGGGCCTTGGGCAGCACGGGGCGGTGCCAGGCCAGATCAGCCGGACCGAGCACGGCCACCACCTCGTGAGCCGCCGGCAGATCGGCCACGGCGCAACGGCCTTGTGCAGCGACCTGGCCGTTCTCGCCCAGCCGCAGGTAGTCGAACTCGGTGGCGTCGCCGACGGGCGGCGTGTCGGCATGTTGCGCGGCCAGCCGAGGCACGGCAGGCAGCTGGACGATCAATGTGGACATGGAAGGCTGTGAGTCGGCAAGGCCGGCGCGGCGGGCTGACCGACCGAAGACGCTGGACGAAGTTTTCTGTCGCTGAGTTTGCCGAGAATGGCGGGGGCTATTGTGGCGCGGCCGTTGCGCGCCTGAAAAGAATGAAAAACCAGCATCATGAGGCCAGACGATCGCGTCGCAGCACCCGCACTTCGGCGCCGCGCCGCTGCACCAGCGAGATCTCGCGCAGGACCGAGTCTTCGTAGCGCAGCTGGCCGGTCACTTCAAAGTGGCTGCTGACGGTGCTGACATGGCGGGCGTCGAGCTTGAAGTTCTCGCCCAGCACGCTGCCGGCCGCCGCCAGCGAGTCATAGCCCTTCTTCAGCGTCTGCCGTTGCTGCACCAGGCGCTGGGCGCTGGCCCGGTCCAGGCCCTCGATGACGGCGAGCAGGACCTCGGGCGACGCGGTGTTGATGTTGACAGGTGTGCGTTGCGGCAAGATGACAACATAGGGCGCGAGCCGGGCGACGGTGACATCGTCCAGGCCCAGCCAGGGCAGCTGGTCGATGCGCTGGGGCAGGATCTGGGCGCCAGCCGGCAGCGTGGCCTCGCCCTCGGCCGCGTCGGCGCCGTTCATGGCCACGGACAGCTGCCGGGCCACCGCCACCGGCAGGCCCAGGCTGTCGCACAGCCGGCTCAGGAACTTCAGCTCGATCTGCACCTGCTCCTCGTCGTCGGTGATCAGGTTGCGCAGGTTGTAGCGCGACTGGGCATCGCTGATCTGGCCGGACAGAAAGGCATCGAGCTGGGTGTCGTCGGTGTTGTTCTTGTCGGCGGCCAGAAAGGTCGACAGGCGGATCTCGGCCAGGCCGGTGGCCCAGGGTTCGGTCAGGCCGTCGGCGCCGCCGTCGCGGGCGTCTTCGCGCAGGATCAGCCGGGCCCAGTCGAGCGCGCCGGCCAGCAGCCAGGCCGACTGGGCGCGGGCCCGCTCGGCGCTCTCGACTTCGATCGCCCGCCATTGCTGCCAGACCATGCCGGCCGCCAGGGTGGTGACCAGGGTGACGATGAGCATGGCCATCAGCAGGGCCGCACCGCGTTGGCGTGGGGCGGCTCTCACAGCGCGCCCTGCAACATCACGTCCCGACTCAGGCTGCCGGCGGGCAGGCTGAGCACCAGCCGCACGCCCTGAGGCACTTCGTCACTCTCCGAGGTTTCGGCATCATCCGGCGCGGACGCGCCCGAGGCCGGAGCTGCCGGTGCGGCCGATTGCTGCGGCCGGTTGCCGCTGGACTGGGCATTGCTCCAGGCGTTGTCGCCCTGGCGGTAGTAGTAGACCTGCCACTGGTTCAGCTCGGTGATCATGGGCAGCGCGGTGGGCTGCAGGGTGCTCCATTGCTGGCCGCGCAGCCACCATTCCTGCAGGGCTTGCATGCGGGTCACCGGCGGTGAGGCCCAGCGGTAGAGGGTGCCTGATTGCAGGGTCCAGACCACCAGCTGCAGGCCGTCAGGCGTGCGCCGGGTCAGTTGCAGCGAGGCGCCGTCAAAGCGCAGCGGCGGTGCGCCCGCGCTTTGCTGCACCTGGTTCAGGTCCAGCTCCCATTGCGCCACCACGGTGGCCAGCTGCAGGCTGCGCTCGGTACTGCGCTGGGCGCCGTCGCGCACGCGGATCAGACCGTCAATGCCCTGCCAGGCCATGCCGGCCAGGATGGCCAGGATGAACAGGGCCACCAGCACCTCGACCAGGGTGAAGCCGGCGGCGGCGCGCGCAGCGCAGTGGCGCGATGGGGGGCGGGGCGAGTGGCAGGCGCTCATGTCGGTGGCTCAGTAGCGCGGCAGCACGGTGGACAGCATGATCAGCGGCTGGCCGTTGTCATCGGCCACGGCCAGGTCGATGCGCCGGAAGTTCGGGTTGGGCGTGGCCTGCACGCGCATCACCGTGCGGTAGATGCGCTCCATCTGCATGCATTCGCCAGCGCTCTCTCCCAGATCGGGAAAGCGCTTGGCCAGCTTCAGGCCGGTCAGTTGATTGTCGGCACACCACTGGGCGGCGGTCACGTCACCCAGGCGCTGGGCATTGTTGAGCAGGGCGCCTGCCGCCCGGCTGCCGGCGGCCAGGGCGATCGCGACGATGGCCACGGCGACCAGCACCTCGACCAGGGTGAAGCCGGCGCTGGCGGGCCGGTGCGGTGCTGGGCGCCGTGTCGGGTTGGCCATCAGCGGGCCGGCACGCCGGCGGCGGCGTCGTCGATCTGCACAAAGGGGCCCAGGCCGTTGGTGGCCAGCACCAGGCGCCGGTTCTCCAGCTTGAGCACGACCTGCTGCGCGCCAATCACCGGCTCGGGCCCGAGCCGCAGTTGCGGTGCACCGATCACCTCGGCGCGGGTCCGGGCATCGAGCCAGGCGGTGGGCATCTGGATGGTGGGTGGCAGACCAGGAAAGCTGAATTCGGGTTTGTCGGCACTGGCCTGCCAGCGCACGTCCAGACCCATTGACCGGGAGCGGGCGCGGGCGCCTTCCAGCAGGGCACTCAGCCGGGCGCCTTCTTCTTCCAGCTGGCTGGCATCGCCGTCGCGCAGGCTGAGCGTGACCATGCCCACCACCACCGCCAGCAGGGCGATGACCAGCATCAGCTCCAGCAGGGTGAAGCCCCGGGCAGCGCCTGGGCGCCCGGTGCGCGCGCAGGGCGGGCGGTGCAGGGACATGGGGCGGTGGCTGCTCAGGCGGCGGGGCTCATTGCCAGGAGCCGATGTCGGCGTTCACGCCTTCGCCGCCGTTCTGGCCGTCGGCGCCCAGGCTGAAGACGTCGATCTCGCCCTTGACGCCCGGGTTGGCATACAGGTAGCTGCGGCCCCAGGGGTCGTTGGGCAGCTTCTCGACATAGGCCCGCCAGTTGGCCGGCACCACGCCTGCGGTGGGCTTGCGGACCAGGGCTTCGAGGCCCTGCTCGCCGGTCGGGTAGCGCTGGTTGTCGAGCTTGTAGAGCTTCAGGGCCTGCATCAGGTTGCCGATGTCAGTGCGTGCCGCTGTCACGCGGGCGTCATCAGCCCTGTCAAGCACGTTGGGTACGATCAGCGCAGCCAGCACGCCGATGATCACCAGCACCACCATCAGCTCGATCAGGGTGAAGCCGGCCTGGCGCAGACGCCGGCGGGCAAGGGTCAAGGTGAACGAAGAGCGCATGGTGGTAAAGAGGCCTTCAGGGGCATTGTTCAGAGAGTGGCATGAATCATAATCGCCTGATGGCTTCCAGATTATTAACGTTCGTGGTGTGGGCCCTGGTGGCTGGATCCGGTCTCTTCTGGGGCCTCAAGCTGTTCGTCAAGGCGCCCGGCGTGCCGGCGCTGGCGCAGACCCCCGCCCGGGCCATGGTGCCTTCGGGCGATCTGGGTCGGGTGCTGGGCGTGGTCGAAGTGGCCAGCGAAGATGAGGAAACCGTCAGTGCCCCCAGCATCTATCGCCTGCTGGGCGTGGTGGCGCCGGGCGGCGCCGGCAGCGGTTCATCCGCCAGCAGCGGCGTGGCCCTGATCGCCGTGGGCGACCAGCCCGCCAAGGCCTGGCGCACGGGTGCGGTGGTGGATGGCGACACGGTGTTGTTGTCGGTGGGCAAGCGCTCAGCCCAGCTCGGCCCCAAGGGCGGTCCGGTGCGCAATGAGCTGACCTTGCCCGAGCCGGCAGCGGCCTCCACCGGGCCGGCGCCCGGCATGATGTCCAGCGTGCGCCCGCAGTTCCCGCTGGCCCAGGGCATGCCCCGCGCGCCCGGCCAGAACGCCAATCCACAAGGCAACCCCGCCGCCCCCGACGACAACAGCAACAACGGGGAAGAAGACTGAGCCCGGACTGAGCGAGTCCCTGCGGACTCGCGAGTGCCTGGCGAAGGCCCGCCGGCCTGCCAGTCGGCGGGCTGATTCAATGCCCGTCGCCAGCACAACTGGCCGGCAGCGCGGGCACGAAGTCCCAGCCGTAAGGGCCGTCTCGCAGCTGGATCAAGCCCTCCGAGGGCCTGCACGGGCTGGGTTTGCGTTGCCAGCCCAGCTTGAGGGCCGCACCATCGGCGCGCCAGCCCTTGAACTGGAAGCGCAGCTCGGCCGGAGGCTCGTAGCGGAAGATCTGCATCCAGCGCTTGCCCGCGCGCTGCAGCAGCACCACGTTGCCGGCCTGGTCTGGTGACTCATCCACCACCGCCAGCAGGCGCCCGCCGGGCGCTGCCCAGGGCAGGTCGGCCAGGTGGAGTGGCTGGGCATTGCCGCTGCTGGCGAGCAGGAAGCGGGCTGGCCGATCGGCCTCGATCAAGGCCAGCAGCCAGGCGTCGGTATCGGCCAGGGGCCCCAGCAGAAAGTGCTGGCGGCTGCCGTCAGCCGCATCGGTGATCTGCAGCGGGGCACTGCCGCCCAGGTTCAGCTGCAATCGGGTGGCAAGGCGGCTGGCCACCCCGGGGGCC
>CALRVU010000321.1:0-4836 GCA_943371685.1 Bordetella parapertussis
CAAAACTGCCGGGGACCGTATCAAGACCGATCACATCAATACTCAGCGGGCGGGCGGACTTTGCAAGAGGGCGTAGTAAAAAGCATCGGCCAGCGGCTGGGCGGCTGGAACCTTGCTTGAATCTGGCGCATTGTCCGGCAGCGGCAGCAGGTGGCCGGGAGACTCTTCGGCGATCAGGGTGCGCGGCAGGCCATGACGTTGCAAAAATGCATCGATCTGGCGCTCGCCTTCATCCTTGAACAGGGAACAAGTCGCATAAAGCAGCTTGCCGCCCGGTTTGAGCAAGGGAAAGAGTGCGTCCAGCAAATCGGCCTGGATGCGGGCCAGGGCCCGCACATCGTCGGACCGGCGCAGCCAGCGGATGTCCGGGTGGCGGCGCACGATGCCCGAGGCGCTGCAGGGCGCGTCCAGCAAAATGGCGTCAAAGCGTTGGCCGTCCCACCACTCCGCCACCTTGCGCGCATCGGCCGCCTGACTGCGCGCCTGCAGGCCCAGGCGCTGCAGGCCCTGGTCCACGCGCAGCAGGCGCTGCGGGTCGGCGTCCAGCGCCAGCAGGTCCAGATCGGCACGCTCCAGCAGGTGCGCGGTCTTGCCACCGGGCGCGGCACAGGCGTCCAGCACCCGCGCACCGGCCGGCAGGCCGGCCCCCAGCAGCAGCGGGGCGGCGCGCTGGGCCGACAAGTCCTGCACCGAAACCAGTCCAGCGGCAAAGCCGGGCAGGCGGTCGACCGGGCAGGGATGGGCCAGCAAGATGGCCTGATCGGCACCCGGGCCGCTGACCGCCTGGGCCTCGATGCCGGCCTCGCCCAGCAGGGCCAGATAGGCGGACACGCTGCTGCGCCGGGGATTGACCCGCAAGGCCATCGGCGGATGGCGATTGGCCTCGCCCAGCAAGGCCTGCCACTGCTCGGGCCATTGGTGGCGGACCTTCTCGATCCACCACACCGGATGATTCCATGCGGCCTCGGGTTGTCGCTCGGCCTGGGTCACGATGGCCTCGCGCTCGCGCAAGAAGCGCCTCAGCACTGCGTTAATGAAAGCAGCGGATGCCGGCACCTTGTTGCGGGCGGCGGTCACGGCCTGATCAACCAGCGTGTGGTCCGGATAAGGCGGGGCGGGATCGGGCCAGAGCAAGGCCAGCGCACAGACCAGCAGGGCATCGACCGGCGGTGGCGGCTTGCGGGCGGCCAGAATCTCGCGGGCGGCGGACGCCGCCCCCAGGCGGCGCAGCACGGCAAAGGCCAGCGCTTGCGTGCCCGGCCGAGCTGCCGACGGCACTTTGGCCAGTTCATCGGTCAGGGAGCGCCCGGCGCGCACGGCCTGCACGGCATCGGCGGTCAGTTCCAGCAGACGGGAAAGGGGAGGAGCGGCATGGGGCATGTTCACCGCCGGCAGTCTAACCACCCTGCCCCGGCACGGGTTGCCTGCCTGGCCCACAATGCCCCCACATTCAAAGACTGAGGCAAGGAAGCCGCATGCCGCACAAGACTCGCCCGCAAGACAGCGTGGTTCTGCAAGCCGATGAACTGGCCCGCCTGCCCGCCTCCGAGCGCATCCGCTATCGCCTGGTGCAAGCCAAGCGCCGTTACCACGCCAACGACAACATCTCGGCCTTTGTGGAGGACGGTGAATTGATGGAGTTGCGCGCCGAGGTGCAGGCCAAGATGGCCGAAGTGCTCAAGGCCCTGGTGATCGACACCGAGAGCGACCACAACACCCAGGAAACCGCCAAGCGGGTGGCCAAGATGTACATCGAAGAGGTGTTCCGCGGCCGCTACCAGCCCATGCCGGCGGTGACCGAGTTCCCGAACATCTCCCGGCTGAACGAGCTGATGATCGTCGGCCCGATCACGGTGCGCAGCGCCTGTTCGCACCACATGTGCCCGATCATCGGCCGGGTCTGGGTGGGCGTGCTGCCCAATGAACACTCCAACCTGATCGGCCTGTCCAAGTACGCGCGCATCGCCGAGTGGATCATGACCCGCCCGCAGATCCAGGAAGAGGCCGTGATCATGCTGGCCGATGCCCTGCAGGAGCGAGTCCGCCCGGACGGCATGGCCATCGTCATGGAGGCCGACCATTTCTGCATGCACTGGCGCGGGGTGAAGGACAACGACACCGCCATGACCAACAGCGTGATGCGGGGTGCCTTCCTCAAGGACCCGAACCTGCGCCGCGAATTCCTCTCACTGCTTTCCAAGAAGGGCTGATGCCATGCTGGTCCGAATGATGTACGCGAGCCGGGCTGTGCCCGGGCTGGAAGAAGACGCCCTGATGAACATCCTGCGCCATGCCCGCGTGGCCAATCCGCAGCAGGGCATCACCGGCGCGCTGTGCTGCTCCAACGGCATCTTTCTGCAGGTGCTGGAGGGCGGTCGGATGGCCGTCAATGCGCTCTACAACCGGATCGCCAATGACAAGCGCCACACCGGCGTGGTGATCCTGAGCTACAGCGAAATCCGTGAGCGCCGCTTTGCCGGCTGGGCCATGGGCCAGGTCAACATGGCGCGGATGAACCCGGGCCTGCTGCTCAAGTACTCGGAAACCGCCACGCTCGACCCCTATGCCGTGTCCGGTGAGGCCATGGCCCTGCTGTTTGACGAGGTGGTGGCCACGGCGGCCATCATGGGCCAGTCCTGATCGGGCCCGTGGCCCGAATCAAAGCGGCGCGGCCGGCTTGAAGCCAAACAGCGTCGTCAGCAGCCGGGTCGGAAACTCCTGCAGGGCCGCGTTGTAGGCCTCGGCCGGCTGGCTGTAGGCTTGGCGCGCATAGATCAGGCGCGGCGCCAGTTCGGCCAACAGCTGCCGGGCCGGACGCACCCCTTCGCTGGCATCGAGCTCGGGATGCTGCTCAACCAGCGCATGCAAGCGCGCCAGCGGCGACACCATCGCCCGCTCGGCCGCCAGCCAGGCTTGCAGCAACTCGGCGCTGTGCGGGCGCGGCCGCACCGCCAGCGCGGCTAGGCGCTGTGCATCCTGGGCCAGCGTCAAGGCCTGCAGGCTGCCAGCCTCCTCGGTCAAGGTCTCGCGCACGGCAGCCACCAGCATGTCCAGCGCAGCCGACCGGCGCAGCAGCAGCTCATCGATCTGCAACCAGGCGGGGCTGAGGGCACTGCGCAAGCGCATCAGACGGTTGTGAGCGCCCACCATCCAGAACAGCAGCAACAGGATGAGCACCAGTTGCAGCAGCCCACCGCCCCAGACAGGCGCATCGTGGCCCATGATCCATCGGTCCAACCAGCCGTCGTTCATGGCGCCGTGCCCGCCAGCCAAGCGGCATGGCCCTGGGCTCGCAGTTCGCAGGCCGGGCACTCACCACAGCCGTAACCCCAGGCCTGGCGCCGGCTGCGATCACCCAGATAGCAGGTGTGGGTGTGCTCGACCACCAGCGCATTCAAGGCGGAGCCGCCCAGCGCGTCGGCCAGTGACCAGGTCTGGGCCTTGGTCAGGAACATCAGCGGCGTCTCCAGCGTCATGGGCGCATCCAGGCCCAGGCTGAGTGCCACTTGCAGCGCCTTGAGGGTGTTGTCGCGGCAATCGGGATAGCCCGAGTAATCAGTCTCGCACATCCCGCCGACCAGCACCGATGCGCCACGCCGGTAGGCCAGCGCGGCGGCGAAGGTCAGGAACAACAGGTTGCGGCCGGGCACAAAGGTATTGGGCAAGCCGCTGGCCGCCACCTCGATGGCCCGCTCGCTGGTCAGCGCTGTGTCCGAGATCTGGCCGAGCAGCGCCAGATCAAGCAGATGATCATCGCCCAGCCGGGGTGCCCAGGCCGGAAACTGCGCGGCCAGCTCGCGGCGCACATTCAGCCGGCAATCCAGCTCCACCCGGTGCCGCTGGCCATAGTCAAAACCCAGGGTCTCGACCTGGGCATAGCGCGACAGCGCCCAGGCCAGGCAGACCGTCGAGTCTTGGCCGCCCGAGAACAGGACCAAGGCTTTGCGGTCAGCGGGCAGGGCTTGGGGGTGGGACGTCATGACAGGTCGGCGCTACAAGTTCGAACATCAAAAAGAGGTGGCGGCAGCCATGTCAGCCGCCGGTTGCAGTGTAGGCTGCCAAGCGCAAGAACACCGCCGCAAGACCCCAGCCAAGGCAGCACCATGATCATGTCCCGCCCTCCCTCGTTTCCTCGTGCCGCGCGCTGGTCGCTGTGCGCCCTCCCCGCCGCCTTGGCAGCCGCCAGCCTGTCGGTGCAAGCCCAGGCGCCGGCGACGCAGTCCAGCGTCGCCCCGATCAGTCAGGTTCAGGTGTTCCCGGGTGGCGCCACGGTGGAGCGCGCGGCCCGGGTGGCCGCCGGCGCCCGCGAGCTGGCCCTGAGCTGCCTGCCGGCACGCTTTGATGCCGAGTCACTGCAGGTGCAGGCCAGCGCCGGCGTGCGCCTGGGCGAGATCAGCATCGAGACTCTGCCCCGGGTGCAGCTGCCCGAATGCGCCGACAGCCCGCTGGATCTGCAGATCCGTGCGCTGGAAGATCAGAAGTCGGTGCTGGCGGCGGAAACCGGCGCGCTGGATCTGGTGCTGGGCTACCTGAAGGGCTTCGGCCCGGCGGAAGGCAAGGCCGGCAACAACGCAGCGGCCGCGCCCCAGATCAGCGCCACCGCCGACGGCCTGCGCCGCAGTGGTCAGGACACCCTGCTGCGCCAGCAACAGCTGGCGCGCAAGCTCGAAGCGCTGGACCAGCAGCTGGCGCCCTTGCTGGCCGAGCGCGAGCAGGTGCTGGCGCAGAACCCGACCCTGCGTCGCGTCCGCGTCAAGCTCGCCACGGCGGCTGACGGCGAGGTGCGCCTGAGCTACCGCGTGCCGCAGGCGGGCTGGACGCCCGTCTACCGCGCCT
>CALRVU010000322.1:0-4825 GCA_943371685.1 Bordetella parapertussis
TGCAGCCTGCTGCAGATGGCTCTCAACCCACCTGGCGCATGTCACCTCGTGCGATTGATCATGTGCTGGTTCATCCGGTGCATCGCTTTGCGCTGCTCTATTCAGCCAAGTCGGCCTGTTCCACGGCGGTGATCTGGCTTCTGCACACCTTGGGCCTGGCCGACGAGGCGCGCGCCTACAGCGATTGGCCGCACGACTACCGGATGGAGCAGTTCCAGCGCAGTCCGGCCCAACTGCAGGCCGGCAGGCTGCCCCGCGACCAGGTCAAGCTGCTGCGTGTGGTGCGCGATCCGCTGGACCGGGCAGCGTCGAGCTTTCGCCATGTGGTGGGCACGCAGTACGCGGTGGCCGACATCAAGGCCAGCCTGGGCATCGACATCGAGTCGCAAGGGCTCAGCTTCCAGCAGTTCATCGACTTTCTGGAGAGCGAGGACCTGGATCGTTGCAATCCGCATCATCGGCGTCAGAAGAACCCTCTGGAAGCCGTGCGGGCGGCGGACTTCATCATCAATGCCAGCCGCCAAGACCTTTTTGCAGGCCTCAACGCATTCGAACGCACGATGGGCATGCCCATCACCGACTTTGCGGCCCTGTCCTGGATTCACGAACTGCAAAGCACGCGTGTTCCGCACAGTGTGGACATGGGGCCCGACCCTGACCGACTGGTGCTGACCATGCGGCAGGCCCGTCGCGGCCCTTGGCCCAAAGGCTTGCTGACGCCAACGGCTCGGGCTCGGCTCGAGAAGTTGTACGCAGAGGACATCGCGCTTTACGCCAACATGCCGCCGCTGATTTGAGGCGGACGCCCGGCTGAGCGAAAATCCGCAATCTATGCCACAGCCACCCAGCGCCGTGGCGATCTGGAGCCAACAATGAAAATTACGGTAGTGGGTACGGGCTATGTGGGCCTGGTGACGGGTGCTTGCCTGGCCGACATGGGCAACCATGTGGTCTGCCTCGACGTGGATGCGCGCAAGATCCAGGTCCTGAATGAAGGCGGCATCCCGATCCACGAACCGGGGCTGGACGAAGTGGTCCGCCGCAATGCCGCCGCTGGCCGGCTGCAGTTCACCACCGATGTGCCCGCGGCCGTGGCCCATGGCACCTTGCAGTTCATCGCCGTGGGCACGCCGCCCGACGAAGACGGCTCGGCCGACCTGCAATATGTGCTGGCGGCAGCCCGCAACATCGGCCGCCTGATGACCGACTACAAGCTGGTCATCGACAAGAGCACGGTGCCGGTGGGCACGGCTGACAAGGTCAAGGCAGCGATTGCCGATGAACTGGCCCAGCGCGGCATGTCACTCGAGTTCTCGATGGCCTCGAACCCTGAGTTCCTCAAGGAGGGCGCGGCGGTCGAAGACTTCATGCGGCCGGACCGGATCGTGGTCGGTGTGGAGGACGAACGAGCCGTCAACCTGCTGCGCGCCGTCTATGCGCCCTTCCAGCGCAGCCGCGAGAAGCTGGTGGTGATGGACCTGCGCTCGGCCGAACTGACCAAGTACGCCGCCAATGCCATGCTGGCCACCCGCATCTCGTTCATGAACGAGCTGGCGCTGCTGGCCGAGCGCATGGGCGCCGACATTGAGCTGGTGCGCCAGGGTATTGGTTCCGACCCGCGCATTGGCTACCACTTCCTCTATGCCGGCGCGGGCTATGGCGGTTCTTGCTTCCCCAAGGATGTGAAGGCGCTGATCCGCACCTCCTCGGAAGAGGGCCTGGACCTGAAGGTGCTGCAGGCCGTTGAAGACGCCAACGATGCGCAGAAGATGGTGCTGGTGAACAAGGTCGTGGCCAAGTTCGGCAATGACCTGTCGGGCAAGCGTTTCGCCTTGTGGGGCCTGGCCTTCAAGCCCAACACCGACGACATGCGTGAAGCCACCAGCCGCGTGGTGGTGGCCGAGTTGCTGGCGCGCGGCGCCAGCGTCACGGTGTATGACCCGGTGGCCATGGATGAAGCACGACGGGTCTTCGGCGTGGAGCCACGCATCGCCTACGCCAGCGGCCCGATGCAGGCGCTTGAGGGCGCCGAGGCGCTGATCATCGTCACCGAGTGGAAAGAGTTCCGCAGCCCCGACTTCGCAGCGGTCAAGGCGGCGCTGGGCACCCCGGTCATCTTTGACGGCCGCAACTTGTACGAGCCGGCACTGGTGGCCGAGGCCGGGCTGGACTACCAGGCCATCGGCCGGCCGCAGACCCGCCGGGTGCCGCGTTGAAGGTCCTCGTCACCGGGGCGGCCGGCTTCATCGGCCTGCACACCGTCCAGCGCCTGCTGGCGCGCGGTGACACGGTCGTCGGCATCGACAACCTGAACGATTACTACGATCCGCAGCTCAAGCACGACCGGCTGGCGCTGCTGAAGGATCAGCCTTCGTTCAGCTTCGAGCGCATTGATGTGGCCGACCGCCCGGCCCTGGAGGCGCTGTTTTCCCGGCATGGCTTTGACCGTGTGGTGCACCTGGCGGCGCAGGCCGGTGTGCGCTACTCACTGACCCATCCGCATGCCTATGGCGAGGCCAATCTGGTCGGCTTCCTGAACATCCTCGAGGCCTGCCGCCAGCATCCGGTGGCACATCTGGTCTATGCCAGCAGCTCCAGCGTGTATGGCGGCAACCGCAAGATGCCCTTTGCCGAAGCTGATGCGGTGGACCATCCGGTGAGCCTGTACGCGGCCACCAAGAAGGCCAACGAGCTGATGGCCCACACCTACAGCCATCTGTACGGCCTGCCCACCACCGGCCTGCGCTTCTTCACGGTCTACGGGCCCTGGGGCCGGCCGGACATGGCCTATTTCAGCTTTACCCGCGACATCCTGGCCGGTACGCCGATCAAGGTCTTCAACCAGGGCCAGATGGTGCGCGACTTCACCTACATCGACGACATCGTCGATGGCGTGGTGGCGGTGCTCGACAAGCCGGCCACGCCGGATGAAGCCTTTGATGCGATGGCGCCGCACCCCGGCCGCTCGGCCGCGCCCTACCGGGTCTTCAACATCGGCAACCAGAACCCGGTGATGCTGGGCGACTTCATCGCCACCATCGAGTCCGCCCTGGGCCGTGCGGCGGTCAAGGATTACCTGCCCATGCAGCCCGGCGATGTGCAGGGCACGCATGCCGATGTGTCGGCCTTGACGGCCTGGACCGGTGTGCAGCCGTCCACCTCGCTGTCCAGCGGCATCCAACGCTTTGTCGAGTGGTACCGTCGCTATTACGACGAGGCTGAGGCCTCTCCCTCCGTCTGAAGAAAGCTTCTCTTATGCAACAGCGCAGAAAAGGCATCATCCTGGCGGGTGGCAGCGGCACGCGCCTGCATCCGGCCACGCTGGCCATCAGCAAGCAGCTGATCCCGGTCTATGACAAGCCGATGGTGTACTACCCGCTCAGCGCCTTGCTGCTGGCCGGCATCCGCGAGATCCTGCTGATCAGCACGCCGCAAGACACGCCGCGCTTCGAGCAATTGCTGGGTGATGGCTCGCGCTGGGGGATCCAGATCGAGTACGCGGTGCAACCCAGCCCGGACGGCCTGGCCCAGGCCTTCCTGATCGGCGAGAAGTTCCTGGCCGGTGCGCCCAGCGCGCTGGTGCTGGGCGACAACATCTTTTACGGCCATGGCCTGAGCAAGCGCCTGGAGCAGGCCAGCGCCCGGGTGGACGGCGCCACCGTGTTTGCCTATCCGGTGACCGACCCGGAGCGCTATGGCGTGGTCGAGTTCAATGCGGAAGGCCGCGCCATCAGCCTGGAGGAGAAGCCGGCCCAGCCCAAGAGCCGCTATGCCGTGACAGGTCTGTACTTCTACGATGACAAGGTCGTGGAGCACGCCAAGGCGATCCGCCCCAGCCCGCGCGGCGAGCTCGAGATCACCGACCTGAATCGCCGCTATCTGGACGCCGGTCAGCTGGATGTGCAGATTTTTGGCCGGGGTGACGCCTGGCTGGACACCGGCACCCACGACAGCCTGCTTGAAGCCAGCGCCTTTGTGCAGACCCTGGAAAAGCGCCAGGGTCTGAAGGCCTGCTGCCCCGAGGAGATCTGCTGGCGCAACGGCTGGATCACCGATGCCCAGTTGGCCGAGCTGGCAGCGCCGTTGGCCAAGAGCGGCTACGGCAAATACCTGCAACAGATCCTGAAAGACAAGGTGTTCTGATGAACGTGGTTCGCACCGAGATTGCCGATGTGCTGATTTTTGAACCCCGGGTGTTCGGCGACGCGCGCGGCTTCTTCTTCGAGAGCTTCAATCAGAAGGTGTTTGATGAAGCGACGGGTGGCGGCCATGCCTTTGTGCAGGACAACCACTCCCGTTCAGCCAAAGGCGTGTTGCGCGGCCTGCACTTCCAGAAGCCGCCGCATGCGCAAGGCAAGCTGGTGCGGGTGAGTGCCGGCGCGGTGTTTGATGTGGCGGTGGACATTCGCCGCGACAGCCCCACTTTCGGCCGCTGGGTCGGGGTGGAGCTCAATGCCGACAACCACCGCCAGCTCTGGATCCCGCCGGGCCTGGCGCATGGCTTTCTGGTGCTCAGCGAGACGGCCGACTTCCTCTACAAGACGACCGACTACTACGCGCCGCAGGCCGAGGGCGCGATCCGCTGGGACGATCCCGACTTGGCGATCGCCTGGCCCGATGTGGGCACGGCGCCCCAGCTTTCTGCCAAGGACGCCGCGGCGTCCTCCTTGCAGTCGCTCTGACGCCTTGGCTCAGGCCATGAAGCCCAGGTTCATGGTGCTGCTGTTGAATCGACTCAGATTGGGCATCAGACTCAGCAGTTGGGCATCGCTCAGGCCCATCCAGCGGCCCAAGGTGGCGGCGTAGCCCTCGACAGGAATCTCGG
>CALRVU010000323.1:0-4824 GCA_943371685.1 Bordetella parapertussis
GGCTGGGCACGAAAGGCCCAGAATGAAATGAGGGCCTGAAGTGACCAGTCGTTGCGGGTCGGTTCCAGCGACTGGTTAGCCATCATTTCTGCAGCTCCGCCCACACTGCCTCGATGATTATCATGGACGCATCGTCTGGATGGCACGGCTTCCCACACGCGGATTGGATGAGCTTTTGATTGCCGCGCCACAGGCCGTAGTAGTTTCGAATTCCCGTGCCCCACCCATGATGGAAGAGGATCAGATCCTCCTTCTTCGTGCCCCTAAACGTAGCCCTTGATTCAGGCGACATGCGCATCAGGAGGTCCTTCGCAGCAGCGGACACGGTCGACGGCCACTTTTCACGCGGCAAGTCCTGCTCTTCTGCTCTTGCACTTCCTGAGAAGCAAAGTGCAGAGATGAGAACGGCGACTAGAGGGCCGATTGAGCGCGACATGATTTACTGATGGCTAACGAGGGGTTAGGCCTCGCCGAGGCGAAAGCGGAACGGGGAACCGAGTGTGAGTTTCTCAATTGGCTTGCCGACAAGGACACTCTCCGGCTGAATTGGGAGCATTGCAAAGAACCGCTTGCCGACTGCAAGCTGGTAGAGGCTGTGCTCCGACACAATGGCGAGGAAGCCGCTGGCCCAATTCGCATTCTCCAGCCACGCTTGCTCGAAGGACACCAATTTGAAGACAACCTTGTCTTCGGTGATCTCGAAGCCGTCACGTAGAGCATCCAGACTTCTCGACTCAGGCGAGAGCGAGTAGCCGAACTGCTCAAGCCAGCGAAAGTGCTTTCCCAGGGCAGAGACGACTGAAGATATGCCATTCGAGAAATTGAACTCGTACTGTGCGTAACCGTGCTGCTCGAGCCATTGACTGCAGGCTTCGCTCGACACAGCCAAGACCGACAACACTCCTTGACATGCAACGATCCCCCACGCATCTGGGGCTCGCCAGTCGATTTCGTCAAAGGCAGCCATGGCGATTTAGAGGCCTAACGTGATGTAGAGGACTGCGCCGGTCCGGTTACAAAGTCGCGCAACGCGGACCAAACCGGACAAAGGCGGGGCAGGGCGGGGGTGCTTGTCACTGGAGAAAGCGTGCAAGTACTGTGCATAAAACAGTACTAAATCAGGGGCGTGAAAGTGGACAAGTCTGCCTCACCCACGTGCCCCTTGCCAGTGGCTGTGGTGCGGCAACTGCAGCGCAGGCACGACAGCTGGCGGCCGGACCCGGCCGAAACGTGTTGCGCGGGTGCGCTTCGTGCGCAATGCGCGTCTGGCGGTTACTGTGAGGCAGTCCTGCCCCGCCAAGGGTGGGCGCCTGCTTCAGCGCCTGGCGACTTGCCTGCCCGCCAGCCCGCTCTTCAGCCCTTGTTCTTGTTGTACACATCCACGCACACGGCGGCGAGCAGTACCAAGCCCTTGATGACCTGCTGGTAGTCGATGCCGATGCCGAGGATGGACATGCCGTTGTTCATCACGCCCATGACAAAGGCCCCGATGACGGCACCCATGATCTTGCCGACGCCGCCCGAGGCCGAGGCGCCGCCGATGAAGCAGGCGGCAATGACGTCCAGCTCAAAGCCTAGGCCGGCCTTGGGCGTGGCGGTGTTCAGGCGCGCGGCAAACACCAGGCCGGCCAGGGCGGCCAGCACGCCCATGTTGATGAAGCTGAGGAAGACGAGGCGCTCGGTGCGCACGCCGGACAGGCGGGCGGCCTTCTCGTTGCCGCCCAGCGCATAGATGCGCCGGCCGATGACGGTGCGGCGGGCCATGAAGTCATAGGCGAGCATCAGCACGCCCATCACGATCAGCACATTGGGCAGGCCCTTGTACGAGGCCAGCAGCCAGGCCAGGGCCACGATGGCCGCGGCAAAGGCGGCCTGGCGCAGCGCAAACAGGGCCACCGGCTCCACCTCCATGCCATGCAGCTGCTGCTGGCTGCGGCTGCGCCAGCCCAGGGCCACCATCACTGCCGCCACGGCCACGCCGATCAGCAAGGAGGTGCTGCGCAGCTCGTCGCCGCCCAGTGGGTCGGGCAGAAAGCCGGTGCTCAGGATCTGGAACTCCTCGGGGAAGGGGCCCAGGGATTGGCCCTGCAGCAGCGCCAGTGCCAGGCCCTTGAACACCAGCATGCCGGCCAGGGTGACGATGAAGGACGGGATGCGCAGCCAGGCCACAAAGGCCCCCTGGGCTGCGCCGATGGCCCCGCCCACCACCAGGCAGATCAGGCTGGCGGGCAGGTAGTGCCACTCAAACTGCACCATCAGCACGGCGGCCAGTGCACCGACAAAGCCGCAGACCGAGCCCACCGACAGGTCGATGTGGCCGGCCACGATGACCAGCAACATGCCCAGCGCCATGATGACGATGTAGCTGTTCTGCAGCACCAGGTTGGTCAGGTTCAGCGGCTGCAGCAGGGTGCCGTCGGTCAGCCACTGGAACAGCAGCATGATGGCCGCCAGCGACAGCAGCATGCCGTATTCGCTCAGGTGCTGCTGCAGAAAAGGGCCGAGGCGGCTCGGCGTGGAACGAGCTTGATTCACGGGGTCAGACTCCGGCGCCGACGATGGCGCTCATGATGTTTTGTTGGCTGGCGTCGGCGGCGGCCATTTCGGCAATCAGCGCGCCTTCGTTCATCACATAGATGCGGTCGCACATGCCCAGCAGCTCGGGCAGCTCGGACGAGATCATCAGGATCGAGCGGCCTTCTTCCACCAGCCGCGCCATCAGGCTGTAGATCTCGAACTTGGCACCCACGTCGATGCCGCGGGTGGGCTCGTCGAGGATCAGCAGCTCGGGCTCGGTGTAGAGCCACTTGGCCAGCACCACCTTCTGCTGGTTGCCGCCTGACAGGTGCAGCACGTCTTGCTGCACGCCAGCGCAGCGGGTGGCCAGGCGGCTGCGAAAGTCGCTGGCCACCGCATGCTCGCGGCCGGCGTCCAGCACGCCGTGGCGGGCCACGCCGGGCAGGTTGGCCAGCGTGGTGTTGAAGGTGATGGACTCATTGAGCACCAGGCCCAGCGACTTGCGGTCTTCGGTCACATAGGCCAGGCCGGCGTCCATGGCCTTCTGCACGGTCGACAGGTCCAGTTCCTTGCCGTCCAGCCAGGCCGTGCCGCGGATGCGCTGGCCCCAGGACCGACCGAACACGCTCATGGCCAGCTCGGTGCGGCCGGCGCCCATCAGGCCGGCAATGCCGACGATCTCTCCGCGCCGCACTTGCAGGTTCACGCCCTTGACCACCTCGCGATCAGCCTGCTGCGGATGGCAGGCGCGCCAGTCACGCAGCTCAAATCGAACCTCGCCAATGTTCGGCGTGCGCGGCGGGTAGCGGTCGGCCAGCTCGCGGCCGACCATGGCCTGGATAATGCTGTCCTCGCTGGGCGGGGCGGCACGGCAGTCCAGCGTGGTGATGGTGGCGCCGTCGCGCAGCACGGTCACGGCGTCGGCCACCTGGGCAATCTCGTTCAACTTGTGAGAGATCAGGATGCAGGCAATGCCCTGGCTTTTGAGCTCCAGCAGCAGGGCCAGCAGGGCGGCGCTGTCGGTCTCGTTCAGGCTGGCGGTGGGCTCGTCCAGGATCAGCAGCTTCACATCCTTGGCCAGGGCCTTGGCAATCTCCACCAGTTGCTGCTTGCCCACGCCCAGCTGGCCCACGCGGGTGCTGGGCGATTCCTTGAGCCCTACCTTGCGCAGCAGCGCCTGGGCCACCCGGTGCGACAGGCCCCAGTCGATCACGCCGTGGGCGGCTTTTTCGTGGCCCAGGAACAGGTTCTCGGTGATCGAAAGCAGCGGCACCAGGGCCAGCTCCTGGTGGATGATGATGATGCCCTGGCGCTCGCTGTCGGCAATGCCGGCAAAGCGTTGCAGCTGGCCCTGGTAGTGGATCTCGCCGTCGTACTCCGGGTGCGGATAGACGCCCGAGAGCACCTTCATCAGCGTCGACTTGCCGGCGCCGTTCTCGCCCACCACAGCGTGGATCTCGCCTTGGCGCACGCACAGGTTGACGTTCTTCAGGGCCACGACATGGTTGAAACGCTTGGCAATGCCGCGCATCTCCAGCAGCACCGGCGCGGCCTCGTTCACCTGGGGCCCGCGCAAGCTCACTTCAGCTGCCCTTCCTTGTAGTAGCCGCTGCCCACCAGCACCGCCTTGGCATTGCTGGCGTCCACCGCCACCGGCTTGAGCAGGTAGGCCGGCACCACCTTCATGCCGTTGTTGTAGGTCTTGGTGTCATTGGTCTCGGGCACCTTGCCGGCCAGCACCGCGTCCACCATGGTGGCGGTGACCTTGGCCAGCTCGCGGGTGTCCTTGAACACCGTGGCGTGCTGCTCGCCCTTCAGGATGGACTTGATCGAGGGCAGCTCGGCGTCTTGGCCCGAGATGGCCGGGCAGGGCAGCTGCGGCGTGCAATAGCCCACGCCCTTGAGCGACGACAGAATGCCGATCGAGATGCCGTCATAGGGCGACAGCACGGCATGCACCTTGTCCTTGCCGTAGTAGGCCGACAGCAGGTTGTCCATGCGCGCTTGGGCCAGCGAGCCGTCCCAGCGCAGCGTGCCCACCTTCTCCATGCCCAGCTGCTTGCTGCGCACCACCAGCTTGCCGCTGTCCAGATAGGGCTTGAGCACGCTCATCGCGCCGTTGTAGAAGAAGGCAGCGTTGTTGTCGTCGGGCGAGCCACCGAACAACTCGATGTTGAACGGGCCCTTGGCGGCCGGCAGGCCCAGCTTGGTGACGATGGAAGTCGCCTGCATCACGCCGACCTGGAAGTTGTCGAAGGTGGCGTAGTAGTCGACGTTCTTGCTGTTGCGGATCAGCCGGTCATAGGC
>CALRVU010000324.1:0-4822 GCA_943371685.1 Bordetella parapertussis
CTAACCGGCCTCAGGCCATCGTGGCCTGCGGCCCCGGCACCGGGCCCAGGCGGGCCACCATCTCGCGGGCGAACTCGACAAAGGCGACCGCGCCCTTGGAGGCCGGATCGAAGACGACACCCGGCAGGCCGTAGCTGGGCGCCTCGGCCAAGCGCACATTGCGCGGGATCACGGTGTTGAACACCTTGTCCGAGAAATGGGTCTTGAGCTGCTCGCTGACCTGGGTCTGCAGCGTGATGCGCGGATCGAACATCACGCGCAGCAGGCCGATCAGCTGCAGGTCCTTGTTGAGGTTGGCATGGACCTGCTTGATGGTATTGACCAGGTCGGTCAGGCCTTCCAGCGCAAAGTACTCGCACTGCATGGGCACGATCACGCCATGGGCGCTGCACAGGCCGTTCAGTGTCAGCAGGCTGAGCGAGGGCGGCGAGTCGATCAGCACGAAGTCGTAGTCCGCCTCGGCCGCCAGCAGGGCCCGGCGCAGGCGTTCATTGCGGTGCGGCAGGGCCACCAGCTCGACCTCGGCGCCAGCCAGTTCGCGGTTGGCGCCGAGCACGTCGTAGCCGCCCTTCTCGGAGCGCTGGCGGGCCTCGGCCACGGTGGCGGTCTCGAGCAGCACGTCATAGACATTGACCTCGAGGGTGCGCTTGTCCACGCCCGAGCCCATGGTGGCATTGCCCTGCGGATCGAGGTCGACCAGCAGCACCCGCTGGCCGATCTGGGCCAGGCCCGCAGCGAGGTTGACGCAGGTGGTCGTCTTGCCGACGCCACCCTTTTGATTGGCAATGCAGAAGATCCGGGACATGGCGCAGATTGTCGCTTGTGCGTGCGGCGGCCGATGCTTCAATCGCGCAACAAACGCCAGCTGAACATCACCAGGCACAGGCCGGCAAAACGCTCCAGCGCCTTGGCCAGACGCGGATGCGCCCTGACCTGCCCCGCCACCCGCTGGGCCAGCGCACACAGGCTCAGGCAGTAGATGGCCGTGATCACGGCAATGGTGGCGGCCATGACCGCGAACGTGGCCATGCCGCGATGATCTGCCGGCGCGATGAACAGGGGAAAGAAGGCCATGTAGAAGACGATGGCCTTGGGATTGAGCACGGTGATCAGCAAGGCCTGGCGGGCATAGTGGTGGGGCTCGATGCGCACCGGGCTGCTGTCGCTGCCGGGCTTCGAGAACAGCAGCTTCAGGCCGATCCAGGCCAGGTAGGCCGCGCCGGCCCAGCGCACCACACCGAACACCGTGGGATGGGTGGCCAGCAAGGCGGCCACGCCGGCCACGGCCAGCCAGAGCAGCACCTGGTCACCCACGATCACGCCCAGCGTGGCTGCGGCGCCAGCGCGGAAGCCCCCCTTGGCGGTGGAGGTGAGCAGCGCAAACGTGCCCGGCCCCGGCAGGGCCAGAAAGATCACGATGGCGGCGCAGAAGGCCGGATAGTCGGCCACGCCCATGAAGGGGCTGCTCAACAAACTGCTCATGCTGGGGCTCCTTGCGACCTGGCCCTGTGGACAAGTCTGTGGGTGACTCTGTTGATGAGGGGTGGAATGGACGTGGACAAGGCTGGTGACAAGTCTGTGGGGGGCCTGTTGGTGGCCAGTGGATGCACTGGGGACAAGCGCGCCGGCAGCCAGGGTTCCACGGGCTCGATGCGCTCAGTGGCGCTTCATCCAGACCAGGCAGCGCTCGGCGTCCAGCCCCGGCACGGTGATGGGCTCGACCCGCTCGATCTGCACATCGGCGGGCACGGCAGCCCGCTCCTCTGCGCTGAGCTTGGCCTTCATCGCCACCCAGTCGCCGCCCGGCGCCAGCCGCTCGCGGCTGAGCGTGATGAAGTCGGCCAGCGACGCGAAGGCGCGCGAGGTGATCAGGTCGAACGGCGGCTCGGTCATGGCCTCGACCCGTTGGTGGGTGGCGGCCAGGCCCGGCACATCCAGCTCAGCCGCCACCTGGCGGATGAAGCTGGCCTTCTTGGCCACCGTGTCCACGCAGGTCACCTGCCAATCAGGACGGCACAGGGCCAGCACCACACCGGGCAGGCCTGCGCCACTGCCCACGTCCAGCACGCGAAACGCCCTGCCCTGCGACGGCCGCGCATCGGCATGTCGAGCCATAGGCGCCAGCACCGCGAGGCAGTCCAGCAGGTGCTGGCTGAGCATGTCAGCCGGCTCCCGGATTGCCGTCAGGTTGTAGACCTTGTTCCAGCGCGAGATCAGATCGAGATAGGCCAACAGGCGCTCGGGTGTGCCGGGCGGCAGGGCCAGCCCCAGATCGGTCAGGCCCTGCGTCAGCGCTGCTTGCAATGGATGGGTCATCAGATTTTCGGTTCGAAAGAAGGCACCAGGTTTTTGAGACGCTTTTTCTTCAGGTGCACGAGCAGCAAAGAGATGGCGGCCGGCGTGACACCGGACACCCGCGCCGCTTGACCCAGTGTTTCGGGCCGATGCTGGTTGAGCTTCTGGCTGACCTCAAAACCCAGCGCCGCCACTTGGGTGTAGTCCAAGTCCTCAGGCAAGCGCAGATCTTCGTAAGCCAACGCACGGCCCACTTCTTCGACCTGCTTGTCGATGTAGCCGGCATACTTGGTGGCGATCTCCACTTGCTCCACCACCGCATCGGCCAAGCTCTGGCCCAACTCGGCGGCCAGTGTTTCACGTGAAACATCCCAACTCGAACGGGCCGCTGCGGCGATCGTCATCACTTGATCAAAGCCCACGCCCGGCCGGCGCAGCAGGTCGATCAAACTGTGCTCGCGCTCGATTGGCTTGCCCAACAGCGTCTGCGCCAACTCCGGCGTGACGATACCCGGGTGCACCCAGGTGCTCTTGAGGCGCTGTGTTTCACGTGAAACAGCATCGCGCTTGCGGTTGAAGGCCGCCCAACGGGCATCGTCCACCAGGCCGATCGAACGACCCAACTCCGTCAGGCGATCATCGGCATTGTCTTCGCGCAGCTGCAGCCGGAACTCGGCCCGGCTGGTGAACATGCGGTAGGGCTCGCTCACGCCCTTGGTGATCAGGTCATCGGCCATGACGGCCAAGTAGGCCTGATCGCGGCGCAGGCTGAGCGGCGCCTCGCCCTTGACCTGCAAGGCCGCTTGCGCGCCCGCATACAAGCCCTGCGCTGCCGCCTCTTCGTAGCCGGTCGTGCCGTTGATCTGGCCGGCAAAGAACAGGCCCTGGATCTGCCGGGTCTCGAAGGTGGCGCGCAGGCCGCGCGGGTCGAAGTAGTCGTACTCAATGGCATAGCCGGGGCGCAGGATGTGCGCCGACTCCAGACCGGCCATGGTGTGCAGTGCGGCCAGCTGGATGTCGAAGGGCAGCGAGGTGGAGATGCCGTTGGGGTAGTACTCGTTGGTCGTCAGACCTTCGGGCTCCAGAAAGATCTGGTGCGAGTCCTTGTCGGCAAAGCGATTGACCTTGTCCTCGATGCTCGGGCAATAGCGCGGGCCCACGCCCTCGATCTTGCCGGTGAACATGGGGCTGCGGTCAAAGCCGCTGCGGATGATCTCGTGGGTGCGTTCATTGGTGTGGGTGATCCAGCACGGCACCTGGCGCGGGTGCATGGCCGCGTCGCCCATGAAGCTGAACACCGGCACCGGATCCAGGTCACCAGGTTGCTCCTGGAGCTTGCTGTAGTCGATGCTGCGGCCATCGATGCGCGGCGGCGTGCCAGTCTTCAGGCGGCCTTGAGGCAGCTTCAGTTCCTTGAGCCGGGCCGACAAGCTGACGGCAGGTGGATCCCCTGCCCGCCCGCCGGCATGGTTCTGCAGGCCCACATGGATCTTGCCGTCGAGAAACGTACCGGCCGTGAGCACCACGGCACGAGCCCGAAAGCGGATGCCGACCTGCGTGACCGCACCCACCACCCGGTCGCCCTCCACCATCAGGTCATCCACCGCCTGTTGGAACAAGCTCAGGTGCGGCTGATTCTCCAGTTGGTGGCGAATGGCGGCCTTGTAGAGGATGCGGTCGGCCTGGGCGCGGGTGGCCCGCACCGCCGGCCCCTTGCTGCCATTGAGGATGCGGAACTGGATGCCCGAGGCATCCGTGGCCAGGGCCATGGCACCACCCAAGGCGTCCACTTCCTTGACCAGATGACCCTTGCCGATGCCACCGATCGACGGGTTGCAGCTCATCTGCCCCAGGGTCTCGATGTTGTGGCTGAGCAGCAATGTCTCGCAGCCCATGCGGGCAGCCGCCAGCGCGGCCTCGGTGCCGGCATGGCCACCACCGACCACGATCACATCAAATTCTTTGGGGTACAGCACAGGCGTGCTCCAGATGGCGCGGTGCCCACTGCTACAAGGCCAGTGGCGCCGCGCGGTTGCTAACAGGCGACGCGAGGCTGAATTTTAGGCGCCATCCGGGCAGATGGTTTCACGTGAAACAATGACCCGATGGACTGCCGCCCTCACTGCGCCGCTTGCTGCATCGCCCCCTCCATCAGCAGCGCCATCCCCGGCATGCCACAGGGCAAACCGGCCAACACGCGCTGCGTTCAGCTCAGCGAGACCGATCAGTGCCTGCTGTTTGGCGATCCACGCCGGCCCGCCGTTTGCGGCTCATTGCAACCCGCTGCCGACATGTGCGGCAGTGACCGGGCCCATGCCATGCTCTGGCTCAGACGCCTTGAGCAATTGACGGGACCGGGCCTGCCATCAAGCGCCCTGCAAACCCAGGCGATGAAACTGGACCATTGACGCGGCTGGCGCAGCGTCTTCCAGGATCGCGGCCATGCCGGCGCCCAGGCGCGCACCCACCGAATGCCCCTGGCCCGGGCGCTCCGACCCGGACGCCAGCGCAGCGGCTGCCTGGCGCA
>CALRVU010000325.1:0-4817 GCA_943371685.1 Bordetella parapertussis
ATCGACCGCGATCAATTCGCGATCACATTCGTATTCCTGATTCTGTGCGGCGTGACCTGGCAGCATGCAGACCACCGTCTCACCGTGCTCGCGCAATTGCCGGATGGCAGCACGCAGCGCGGGCTCCTCACCCCAGGGCGCTCGGACCGCAGCCCGCTGGGCCGGAACCGCCGCCACTTCAGCCAAGACCTTCAAGTCCAGGCTGCAGCCCACGGCGGGACGGTTGCGACCGAAAACGGCACCCACCTCATCGTAGCGACCGCCCCGGACCAGGGTGTTGATCGAACCTGCACCGTACAGCGCGAACCGGATGCCGCTGTAGTAGGCATAGCCACTCATGTCGGACAGATCGAAGCCCACCCGCACGTCGGGAAAACTGCTGCGCACATGACCGGCCAGCCAATCAAGGTCGTTCAGGGCGGCCAGAATGGGCGCACGCTCGGGGAGGAGTTTGCGCGCGCGGCCCAAGACCTCATCGCCACCATACAAATCGAGCAGCGCAGCCAGACTGTCGCGGACTTCAGCGTTGCAGTGCCGCACCAACTGCGCAACCGCGCTGCCATCCTTGGCCGTCAAGGCCACCACGAGATCCTGCATGGCCGCGGGATCCAGGAGCACACCAGCCAGCAGCGAACGGACCAGACGTGCATCCCCCAGGTCAAGCGTGATCCCTTGCACACCCGCAGAGTGCAAACCCTCCAGCGCCAGAGTCTGGATCTCGAGGTCGGCTTCCAGACCTGCGTGGCCGAACAACTCCATCCCCAGTTGCAGCGGCTCGCGCGTGGCATGCAGGCCGGTCGGACGGGTGTGCACCACCGGCCCGCAATAGCACAGCCGGGTCACACCCGAGCGATTGAGCAGATGCGCATCGATGCGAGCAACCTGAGGGGTGGTGTCGGCCCGCAGACCCAGGGTGCGGCCGCTCAACTGATCCACCAGCTTGAAGGTCTTGAGATTCAGCTCGCGACCCGTGCCAGACAGCAGGGAATCCAGGTGCTCGAGCATGGGCGGCATGACCATCTCGAACCCATAACCACGCGCCAGGTCGAGCCAGAGGCGCCGCAGTTCCTCGATGCGCCTGGCCTCAGCGGGCAGGACATCGGCAATGTGCTCCGGCAACAGCCAAGCAGAGGACATGAAACTACACCGGTATTAAAAACGGCATTGTACCGGCCTCATGGCGGCGGCGCGCCATGATCCGCGCCAATCTGGCGCTTGTTGCGCGGCCTGCACCATGGCAAGCCGCGCTGCGCACTACTTGCGCGCAGGCGCAGTGGCTGCGCCGGATCCACGCATCGCCTTGAAGAAATCGCTGCTCGGATCGACCACCATCACATCCGACTTGTTGCGGAAGCTGGCGCGGTAAGCCTCGAGGCTGCGATAGAACTGGGCGAACTGCGCATCTCGGCCAAACGCATCGGCATACAGCGCCGACGCCTTGGCATCGCCTTCACCCTTGACCTTCTGTGCATCGCGGTAGGCCTCGGCAATGATCACCTCGCGCTGACGATCGGCATCGGCCCGGATCTTCTCGCCTTCGGCCTGACCCTGCGAGCGCAGCTCATTGGCGACCTGCTTGCGTTCGGACTCCATGCGGCGGTAGACCGAATCCGTGATGTTGGCCACGAAGTCGACACGCTTGATGCGCACGTCCAGAATCTCGATGCCGAAGGACTTGGCCTCGTCACCCAGACGGGCGCGCACGTCATTCATCACCTTCTCGCGCTCAGTGGCCAGCACGCCGCCCACGGTGCGCTTGGTCACTTCCTCGTTGAACGCAGCCTGCACCACCGGTGCCAGCCGGTTCTCGAGGTTGCGCATGTCCACGCCGTTGTTGCGGATGAACTGCTTGGGTTCGGAAATGCGCCACTTGATCAGCCAGTCGATCACCAGACTCTTCTTCTCTGCAGTGAAGATCGGCCGAGTCTCAGGGCTGTCCAGGGTCTGGATTCGACGGTCCAGGAACACCACGTTTTGGAACGGCGGTGGCAGCTTGAACTTGAGTCCAGGCTCGGCGATGACCTCCTTGATCTCGCCCAAGGCGTAAACCACAGCCACCTGCCGCTGATCGACCACGAACAACATGGAAGCCGCCAACATCAGCGCAACCAGCGCGCCACCGATAAACAATGCAATTCGATTCATGATGCTTCTCGTCTCGAATCAGGCTTCAGCGGGATTCACGGTCGCGGCTGCGCGCAGCGTCGCGGCTGCGTGCATCGGTGGCGGGGGCAGCCTCAACGGCTGCAGGCGCTGCGGCCGGGGTGCCGGCAGCAGGCACAGCCGTGGCGGCGCCCTGCTGCAGCAGCTTGTCCAGCGGCAAGTACAGCAAGTTGGAGCCGTTGCGGCTGTCGACCATCACTTTGCTGACGTTGGAATAGACCTCACGCATGGTGTCGATGTAGAGCCGGTCGCGGGTCACCGCAGGTGCCTTCTGGTACTCGGTGTACACGGACACAAAGCGCTGTGAATCACCTTCTGCCTGCGCGACCACGCGTGACTTGTGACCCTCAGCCTCCTCACGAAGCCGGGCCGCGGTACCCTGCGCCTTCGGAATCACATCGCTGGCATAGGCCTGGCCTTCGTTCTTGAAACGGTCGCGGTCTGCCCCGGCCTTCACCGCATCATCGAACGCCGCCTGCACCTGCTCAGGCACCTGCACGTTCTGCAGATTGACGTTCTTGATCAGCACACCCGCCTTCAACCGGTCGAGCTGCGCCTGGATCGACTTGACCAGTTCGGTCGCAATCGCATCGCGGCGCTCGTAGAGCACCGAATCCACCTTGCTGCGACCGACGATCTCTCGCACCGCCGACTCTGCCGCCTGCGCCACGGCCTCGTCGGTGCCACGGTTCTCGAACAAGAAAGCGCGGGCATCTTTCAAGGTGTACTGCACCGTGAAGCGGATGTCGACGATGTTCTCGTCCTGGGTCAACATGGAGGAGTCGCGCAGACCGGTGGTCTGCACCACAGAAGAACGACCGACATCGACCGACCGCAGTTGCGTGACGGGCAGGATGTCGTGCTGCTGGATGGGATAGGGCATGCGCCACTGCAAGCCCGCATCCAGCGTGGCGCTGTAGCGGCCAAAGGTGGTGACCACCGCTTGATGGCCTTCCTGGACGATGAATACGCCACTCACGCCCCAGATCAGCACGACCACGCCGGCGATCAGGCCGACACCGATGCCGGCGCTTTTCATGTCAGGCTGGAAGCCATCCGGACCGCCAGCGGACGGACCACCCGGTTTGCCACCGAACAATCCCGACAGCTTTCGGTTGAAATCGCGCCAAAGCTCGTCCAGATCGGGCGGGCCGTCGTTGCGGCCCGAGCTCGGATCCATGGTGGCACCCTGCAGGCGCGCCGGACGCAGGCCCATCAGCAGCGAACGAGCCGCTTGGGCCAACGCCGAGAAACGCTGGCGCAAGCCAGAGAGAGAGGAAGAGTGATCACGCATGGTCATGCCATTCGGATTGCAAAGGGGGAGTTGAAGGGTCGGTCCCGTCGGTCAATTGCACACGGGGTACCGGACTGCCATCGGGCAAGGTGGTGACGATTCCTCGATCATTCAAGTCCTCGGGCGGTGCGGCATGCCCGGCAATGATCTGGCGCAGCAGAGGAATGCCCTCACCACCCAGGGCACTGACGAACACCCGCTGCACGCGACCGCCTGAAATCAGCTCCACATGATCGGTCAAGGCCCGGGGACGCTGGCTGTCTTCGAGGCAGTCGAGCTTGTTGTAGACGAGGATCTGGGGAATGCCCATCGCCCCGATCTCATCGAGCACGCGCTCGACCTCAGCCTGCTGCTCACGCAGGAATGGACTGGAGGCGTCGATCACATGCAGCAGCAGATCCGCATCAGCAGCCTCTTGCAGCGTCGCGCGGAAGGCTTCGACCAGCTTGTGCGGCAGATCCCGTATGAAGCCGACCGTGTCCGAGAGGGACACGGCACGCGCCGCCTCGCCGAGATAGAGCGAGCGCGTGGTGGTGTCCAGCGTGGCGAACAACTGATCGGCCGCGTAGCTCCGGGCCTTGGTCATCGCATTGAACAAGGTGGACTTGCCCGCATTGGTGTAGCCCACCAGCGAGACGCGGTAGGTTCCACTGCGCTCACGCGCCTTGCGCTGGGTGCCGCGTTGACGCTTGACCTTCTCGAGGCGCTCCTTGATCGCCTTGATCTTGTCACCGATCATCCGTCGGTCGAGCTCGATCTGCGCCTCGCCCGGGCCGCCACGATGCCCCACCCCGCCGCGCTGGCGCTCCAGGTGGCTCCAGCGACGAACCAGCCGGGTGGACAGGTACTGCAAGCGAGCCAGCTCGACCTGCAACTTGCCCTCGTGGCTCTGCGCGCGTGCAGCGAAGATTTCAAGGATCAGCGCGGTCCGGTCGGACACCGCGACTTCAAGGTGTCGCTCAAGATTGCGCTGCTGCGCCGGCGAAAGGGCCTGATCGAAAATGACACCATTGGCTTGGTGCATCTGCACCAGCATCTTGATCTCGTCGGCCTTGCCTGAACCCACGAAAAGGGCCGGGTCAGGTGCCTTGCGTTTGGCGGTGATGCGGGCCATCACCTCATCGCCTGCCGACTCGGCCAACAGCGCCAACTCGTCGAGCGAAGCGTCGAAGGAAGAGCCGGGGCCGAAATCGACACCGACCAGAATCGCACGCGGCGCCGGGAGTGCGGTCTCAGTGCTGTCGGGCTTCATGACTGCGCTCCGGGTCGCCGCTGCCGGACCAGCCGGTCAATCACTGGCGAGCTCAGGGAGCCTCGCTCGCATCAGCGACATGGAAACTCACCGCGCGTCCGGGAACGA
>CALRVU010000326.1:0-4811 GCA_943371685.1 Bordetella parapertussis
GGCCAGCTGGTGGAGGTCCACTCGAGCGACTGGTTAGGCGTCATTGAGCCGCCAGGAAGGGAAGGCAACCGCCAGGCCCTTGGTTTCAAGCACACTGAGATAGTTGTCAAGACGTTGCACATCAACCTCCAGAGGAACATTCACCGAGCACACACCGCACTTGGATGACCAAGCGGTGTGGCAACCAAGCTTATGAAGCGGAGGGAGCAAGGGTTCTACCTCCACATCATCAGTTCGAAGGAGCCAGACAGTCGAGTTGGCTGATTTTTCAGCATGTTCCCATGACCACACCTGTCCATTCTCGACATCCAGTAAGCGGATCTTGTCTCCAACCGAGAGATGCTTGACAAACAGAGGTGCGGCTTGCGCCTCATAGGTCTCGCCAGACTGAATGAACGGAAGCGACTCTGCAGCCACTGGCGGCCAATCGTCTTCGACCTCAAGCCGAAATGTGAGCGATACCGACCGATGGGACTTCATGACGCCTAACGTTCGAGTTAACCGGCTCGCGGAGGCAAGCGCCGTAAGCCCGGACTGAGATGATGCACCAAGTGCCTCAGGCCGGGCTTACGGCGCTTGCCGTAGCGGGTCCGGTTGAACGAGTTGTTAGGCCTCACGCTGCTCGCGCCACGTGAGGTACTTACCCAGCTCGCTCAGCTCAATGTACCCAGCGCTCTCTGGTGAACCGGGAAGTGCAACGATTTCAAGGTACTGAAAGGCTTCCGCGGCGATCAACTCACCAAGTCCGGTGTCGAGAGCAATGTAGACGGCAGCCTTGTAGCTGCGAGCAAGTTCATCGGTGAAACCTGGCACTGCCACGCGCAGACCAAGCGAGGACGGATTGGACTTCGACTGCAGCGGTAGGAACCAGCACTCGGCCGGATCTACGACTACACCCTCGTATTCGGTGCGGAACTCAAAACCCTGAGGCGGTTTGAACGCCACAAACTGCCAACCGGGAGTTTCCGGTGCGGCCGCGACAAGACGCCGGACGTCCTCGAAGTAGTCCGGGTCACCTTCGGCCGAAATGACCAGTTCCATCGGCCCGTCTGGATGGCCGCCCATTTCAAACCAGAGCCCAGGGGAGTAAGACTGCAGTGCGGCTTGCAGTTCGTCCAGCAGTACGTCATCTCGGGCGACGGTGAAGCGTTCCAGCCGCGGATGTGCGGTGGAAAACCAGTTCCAGAAGGTGCGTGGATCGGGCATGGGAGGGGTTCGTGAGGCTTAACGTTGGAGCTCAGCGGGCGCCGCAGGCGGTCCGCTGGAGCGAATGGTTATGCAGAGCGTAATCGACGAAGGCACCAAAGGCAGCACCGCGATGCTTTTTTGACTGATGCAACCTCGGCAGTGCACTGACAGCGACAGGGCGGCTGGCTGGTGCCACCGACCTTGGCGCGGCCACAGCCGAAAAGCCTTGCCCAAGCTCGAAGCTCTTGGGAAGCAAACTTCTGACGCGAAACGCAACAGCAACAGAGCCGGCGCGCGAGCTCCAAACCTTCGCTTCGCCGTCGACCATTCGCCGCGCGGCGCCACTAGCAACCTGAGCTTCGCGCGACTTCATTTCAAACTGCCAAAGGCCCTGCTGCATAACGTTGGAGCTGAGGGGCCGAAACCGGCTGGCCGCGCGAAGCGATGATGAACTGCTGAGCGTAGTGCGGCCAGCCGGTTGAGGTCCACTCCAGCGACTGGTTAGGCATCACCGTCACTCGCCTTTGCTGCTCTTGCCTTTGCCCGCGCGTCTTCACGGCCAAAGCGCTTATTCCACGCGGGTCTGAGATCGTTGATAAGACTGTCCTCAAGGCCCGCGGCCAGGTTGAGGTGAAAGCCACCGAAGCGCAGCAGACCATGATCTGGGAGCACATAGACTTCGATTGTCTTGCCTGCAATTAGAGCCGCAGAAATCTCCGCATTTCCTCGGAGGTTAGTTGCCTGCGTGCTTCGCGGGTTCTGGTACCCGTACAGCCGCTTGCGCAGTTGCTGCGTTGTCTTACCGATGTAGAGCACCTCACCCTTTGAAACAAAAGCATACAGAGCATTTGTGCTGTTCGCATGTTCATTCAAGGTGATGCGAATACCGCCTGCTTCGGTGGACTGCCATTGGCCACAGCACCGAAAACCGATTTCTTCCAACCGTTGCAAGGACGTAGCGGCCGCCATGTGATGCCTAACGTTGGAGCTGAGGGGCAGAAACCGGATGGCCGCGCGTAGCGATGATCAATTGCTGAGCGTAGCGCGGCCAGCCGGTTGAGGTCCACTCGAGCGAGTTGTTAGGCCGCATCTCTATGCCCATCTGCGAACTTGCGCCATGTAATTTTGATACGGCTCACCGAACTTAGCGATCAAGGCTCTCTCTTCGGGCTCGATTTGAAACCGGTTCATGTACAGGACGAAAAGAGGTAGTGCAATGCTCGCAGGCACGTTCGCCAAGCATATCGCCCACGCGATGAGCAGCAGCAGGAATGCCAGATACATGGGATTTCGACTGAACTGGTATGCGCCCGACATGACCACTGTGCTCGCAGCAGCCGGCTCCAATGGATTGACCGTGGTCCTGGATCCTCTGAATGCGACGACTGCACTGAGACACAGCACAACGGCGACGAGTGCCAGGCCCGCTGCACACACGTGGACCCAGGTGGGCGTCGGGATGTAGCTTGGCCAAGCTATCGCGACGAGCGCCATGCCCAATGCCGCTGCAGCCGTAAGTGCCAGGGGAGGAATCCTGAGTTCGAGTGTAAGAAGGCGGTGCGACATGCGGCCTAACGTTAAAGCTAACCGGCGAACCGCGGCGTGACGCGGCTGGCCGAGAATGAAATGACGGCCAGCGGTGGCACGACGTGGTTCGTCCGGTTGAGCGCAAGGTTAGGCCTCAGTGGACACACTCGGAAAGCAGGATGAATATTAGGCGCACACCTCACGCCTTGAACCAAACCATGTACAGGGCTGCTGCGAGAACCACGAGGGCGATGACATCAAAGGCCAACCTTGCCTGAAATGGCGAGTCGGAGCGAATGCGTGGAGAGGCTCCGCCGGTGATTGCCGGTCGACCGCCAAGCCTTGCCCCGACATAGTGGACCGCCCACGCGCCAAGAATTGCTCCAGCGATAAGGCTCTGCCGGGAGGTAGGCCCGATGGCTGCTGCCAATGCTACGACTCCTACCCAGGCCGCGAGAAGGGCATGTGATGCGCTCTTGGAGAGACCACAGTTTGGTATGAGCGACCATGCACACTCGTCAAGTAGCGGCTTCGGTTCCCAATGATTTTGTTTGCTCATGAGGGCAGGCGACGTGGCTTCTGAGGCCTAACGTTTGACATGAGAGGCATGACCCGGATTGCCGGGGCATGTCCTCTCGATGGAAGGGTTAGAGCGCTTGGCGGAAGTGCTACTGATTGATTGCCTTTTCAATGACACCAACGATCTCCTGAACAGGGATAGTGAAGATTCCGGCGCCGCCGTTGTCAAAGGCAGACTTCCACTCCTTGTAGCCCTCCAAATACTGCGAGTTTGGCTTTGACTTGGAAACGAGCTTTATGACGCTTTCGTCGAGAGTCTTCTTGGAGACTGGAGAGTGAGGTAGTTCTGTGGCGAAGCCCGAAGGTGATCTTGGATTTTTGACTTTCACTCCGGCGATGCTGATATGAAAGATCGGACCAAGTCTCGGATCAGACTCAATCTTGTTGATGAGAATGGTTGACCCCTCTTCACCGGCGCGAGTCTTATAAGACCAGACTTGTCCTTCAGAGAAGTCCGCAGAGCGAGCGAGCCCGAAGAGTGAGAGTAGGGACATGGTGACGACTAGTTTTCGCATGGGGAGCTTGAAGCGCTCTAACGTCGAAGTTGAGCCGCGAGCGGCGGCTGGGCGCGGAAGGCCCAGAATGCAATGGGGGCCTGGAGTGGCCAGCCGTTGCAAGTCGGCTCGAACGACCTGTTAAATCTCATTTGGATCCTGCTCCTACAACGATGAAATCTGGCCGATCCTCAGGCCACGGGCGGTCTTCATCCTGGGCGTGCGCGTGGCCAAAGCTGGTGCCCGTCGCGTCCATTGCGTCCGCTTGTTTCAGCAGGAACTTTGCAATGCGCCGTATTGTCTTTGCATCCGCCTGCAATGAGACTTCGGCCAGCTCGACCAGCCCCTCTTCGTTTAAAGGCGCGCCTGCGGGATACCCAAATGCTTTCATGAGATTTAACGTTGGAGCTGAGGGGCCGAAATCGGCTGGCCGCGCGAAGCGATGATCAACTGCTGAGCGTAGCGCGGCCAGCCGGTTGAGGTCCACTCGAGCGACTGGTTAGACCGCTGGCTCACAGCACCTCCAACAAACCAGCGGCGCTGTCTGCTGCAACGCTGGTGCCACCGGCGATTGATTCGATGCGCGGGCTCAGCGCCTTGACTCGACTCCTCAGGCAAGCAGCCAAAGAACTGCCTTCGAAGGTTTCAGCGCCCGGCTCCGGCTCAAACGAACCGCACAAGTCGATCAGTGCCTCGAGCACTGCACGTTGAGCCCACTCTCCTCCTGCCTGAAGCTCAGCTGCGGCTAACGGAACAGCAACTAGAACTGCTGGGCAGTAGGTCCCAGCATGGTTGTTACCGACGGCATCAATAAGCATCTCCGCAGCCTGATCGCTTGACGCGCGACCAGCCGCAGCCTTGACGCTTGCAAATGCAAGTTCAAGCAGGCTCTGCGATTTGTGTTCAGGTTGCGGATACATGCTCTATGGGGAAGTAGCAAGGGTATTGCAGCGGTCTAACGTTGTAGCTAACCGGCCAGCAACGGCAGGCTGCCGAAGGGCCAGAATGAAATGAGGCCCGTAG
>CALRVU010000327.1:0-4753 GCA_943371685.1 Bordetella parapertussis
AGGGCTCGCCGCGCGAGGCCGGAAAGCCGTGGTCGTTCTGCCCGAGGTTGACCACCACCACATCGGGCGGCGGCGCTTCAGCTGGCAGCGCAGGCGCATCCAGCCGAGGTGCCGCCCGGTTCCAGACCTGGGGCATCAGCAGCTGATCCCAGGTACGGGTGATGCCGATGCCGCTGACGGCAAAGCCCAGGTAGTCGGCGCCCAGCCGCTCGGCCACCACCGCGCCATAGGCCCGGGTGCCGTCGTGGCTGCTCAGGTCTTCGTACTGGTCGGTGCCCAGGTCGCCATTGCAGGCCCCGGCAGTGATGGAGTCACCATAGAAGGCCAGGCGCAGCGGCCGGGCAGGCGGCGGCGCCAGCAAGCGGCCCCCGCCGCCCAGCAGCAAGCCGTGCAGGCGCGCCTCGGCCATCGAAGCCTCGGTGCGCTTGACCAGGCGCAACGTGTGTTCGCCCGCCGCCAGCGGGGTGCGCAAGCGCCAGTCGCACACACCCTCGCCCTGGCCTTGCAGCGTCAGCACCCGGCGCTGGCCGTCCACCTCCACGGTGTAATGGCTGACCCCCTTGGTGGCGGCCATGCGCAAGGTCAGGCCGGTGCCGACAAAACGGGCCCGCAGCTCGCTGCCGCTCCAGGCCAGCAGGCGCGACGGCGCACCGGCCGCTTCGAACCGGCCCACCCAGCGCAGCAGGGCATCGTCGGCCGACACGAAGTTCCAGCCCGTCGCAGCCGCCTGGGCCGCGGGCATCGGCGCCTGCGGCTCGAACGCACTGCTGCGCAAGGCCGGGGGCAACAGGCCGGCGGCCATCACCGCCAGCAGGCTGGCCGGCCGGCCACTGCCCGCCCACTCGTCGCGCTTGACCCGAACATGCAAGAGGTGCGCCCCCGGCTCCAGGCCCAGGCCGACCACCGTGTACTTCCAGCCCAGGTAGCCACGCCGCTCAGGCACCTGGCCGCGCACGCTCACCACCGGGCCATCGTCCACCCAGGCCTCCAGGTTGCGGAAGTGCTCACTCTCGGCATGGAGCAGCGCGATCTCGGAGCCCCAGACCAGGAAGGAGGCCTGGGCGTCGTCGGCGGTGGTGGTCCAGCCCGGGCTCTGACCGCCCGGCGCGGCAGCCCATTCGGGATGAACCTCGCCGCCGCGCACAAAGCCGTGGTTGCGCCAGGGCACCAGGGCCTCGCCCGACAGGTTGCGGACAAACTCGTGGCCCCGGCCATGCAGGGCCGGCGGCAGCACCGGCGCAGCAAAGCCGGCGGCAGCGCCCTGCCCGGCCGCCGCCAGCTCCGCCTGCAGGGTCTCGATCACGGCCGCAGCAATCGCGTCGTGGCCGCGCTGGTTGGGATGAACCGGCTCGTCGTAGAGACTGGCCCAGGACGCCACGCCCCGGTCCACCCGGGCCTGCTGCCAAGCGCCGAAGTCCACCGTGCGCAGGCCGTAGTGGCTGGCCAGGCGCTGCTGCAGGGCCACCGTCGCCCGGGGCTGGTTGCCTTGCTGGGTCAGCAGCACCGGCAGCACGGCAGCCGGCTTGGGCGCGGCCAGAAATTGGCGCAGCAGGCCTTCGTAGCTGCTTTCGCGCACGCGCGGGTCCAGCCACTCGTCGTTGACGCCGAACTCGACCAGCACCAGATCGGGTGCCGCTGCCAGCACATGGCCAGGCAGCCGCTGCACGGCGATCGCCGAGTCGGTGCCGCTCACCCCGGCATTGACAAAGCGCAGTTGGCCACGCTGGCCCAGCCAGGTGCCCACCTGGGCGGCCCAGCCCCGCTCGCGCGGTGGCTGCGCCGCATGGCCGGTGGTGATGGAGCCACCGATGGCCGCCACCGTCACCGGCTCTCCGGCAGCCAGCTTGCGCAGCACGGCCAGCAAGCGCGCATCGTGCGCCACCGGCACCACCCCCTGCGCCGGCAAGCCAGCCGCCACACCGCTGCCATCCGGCGCGGCCGCCTCAGCCATGCCCGTGAGCCCCATGCAAAGTACTCCGATCACCCGCCACCATGAGCATCCTTGTTTCATGACTTGCCATCCTCAGGCTGCCACAGCCGCGCATACAACGCGCACCGTGCCAGCAGTTCCTCATGCCGGCCCTGGTCGACGATGCGACCGGCCTCCATCACCACGATGCAATCGGCATCCACCACCGTGGACAGCCGGTGCGCAATGACCAGCGTGGTGCGGCCGGCGCGGCTGCGCGCCAGCGCGGCCAGCACGATCCGCTCGGTCTCGCCGTCCAGGGCGCTGGTCGGCTCGTCCAGCACCAGCAGCAGCGGCTCGCGCAACAAGGCCCGCGCCAGTGCCAGGCGCTGCCGCTCACCGCCCGACAAACGGTGGCCATGATGGCCCAAAGCCGTGTCCAGCCCCTGGGGCAGCCTGGCCACGAAGTCCGCACAGCCGGTGTCCGCCAGCACTTGGTGCAATCGGGCCTCATCCACCGCGCCGAGGCCAAAAGCCAGGTTGTCGCGCACCGTGCCGTCGCTCAGCAGCGCCTCCTGCGGCACCCAGCCCACATGGCGGCGCCAGGCGGTCGGATCCAGGCTCTGCAGTTCCTGACCGTTGATGGTGATGCGCCCTTGCTGCGGCCGCAGCAGACCGCAGGCCAGCATGGCCAGCGTGGTCTTGCCCGAGCCGCTGGGCCCCACCAGGGCCACCACCTGACCGGGCGGCAGCGCCAGCGCAATCTCACGCACCCCGGCATGGCCATCGGGGGCATGCTGGTAACTGACCTGCTCGAAGCGCACCGCGCCGCCCAGCACCACCGCCCGCGACAAGCCGGGCGGCTCGACCGGCGCCGAACGCAGCAACTCATCCATCGAGCGGATCGCCTCCAGGCCACGGTGGATCTGCGGCACCAGCCCGGCCAGGCCCAGCACCGAGTGGGTCAAGGTGGCAAAGAAGCCCGAGAGCAGCACCACATCGCCCAGCGTCATGGTCAGGGCGCCGCTGGCATAGACACCCGCCGCGATGAACAGGCACATGGCGTTCAGCCCTTGAAAGCCGACCCATGCCAGCGCGCCGAAGCGGCCGCCGGCCAGGTCCAGCGCCAAGCCGGTGCGGGCCGTTCCGCCGATGTGTTCGCCCACCCGCGCCAGCTGGGCCTGTTCCAGGCCATGGGCCCGGGTCAGCGGCAGCAGCCGGGTCATCTCGGCGGCGCTGTCGCCCAGGGCCTCCACCGCCAGGCGGTAGTCCCGCTGGGCCTGGGCCAGGCGCTGGCGGGTCAACCACAACAGGGCACAGGCCAGGGGCACGGTGACCAGGAACAGGCCGAGGAACTGCGGCGCCCGCCAGGCCGTCACCACCAAGGCCACCGCAATGCCGCTGCCGCAACCCAGCAGACCGTCAGCCAGGGCCACGGTCAGCTGGCCGATGGCCTCCACATCGCGCAGCAGCTTGGTCTGCAAGGCCGCCGGTGACTGGCGCCACCACCAGGGCATGGCCAGCACCTGCAAGCGCTCGGACAGGGCCGAGCGCAAGCCGGCCTCCACCCCGCGCACGGCCTCGCTGACCCAGCGCACATACAGGCGGTGGCCCGGCAGGTTCTGGGCGATGAGCAGCGCCGTGGCCAGCGCGCACCAGGCAATCTGCGAAGGCGGCGCCTTCTGCGCCAGGAGGTCCACGGTGTAGCCAGTGATCACGGGCAGCAGCACCGCCGGGCTGTGCTTGACCAGATAGACCGCACCGGCGGCCAGCAGGCGCCGCTGCTGGCCGGCGAACAGCCGCCAATAGGTGCGCAGGGCCGCCGCCGCCGACTCGACCGGCGCATCAAAGGCCGCCAGCGCCGGGTTCATGCCGCCCCGCCTTGTTCCAGCCGCTCGCTCATCTCGAGGCAAGCCCGCACATGGTGATACGGGCACTCCCAGGGCCCGGCCTTGGGCACGGTGTCCAGCGGCACACCGTGCTCGTCCAGGATCTTGAACCAGTCCCCGCCCACCGGGTCGACGTGGTGCTGCTCAGCCCAGGTCCAGGCCTGCGCGGCCGCCCGGGCAAAGCGCGGATCGCCACCAATCTGCCAGGCATCCCAGAAGCCGACCATGGCCTCGGCCTGGCACCACCAATGGCTGCGAGCGTCCGTGACCGTGCCGTCGAACAGGCCGGCGCCATGCACCCGGCCCTCGGGCGTCATGCCGCGGGCCAGCACCGCATCGGCCACCTCCAGCGCCAGCGCCTGGCAGCGCTGCAGCAGGGCCGGGTCGCCCAGCACCTGGGCGGCACGCACCAGCAACCACGAGGTCTCGATGTCATGACCCCAGGACACCTGCGGCGTCTGGTTCTGCCAGTCGCGGCTGAAGAACAGGCCGAAACAGCGGTGCCCCGGCAGCCAGATGCGCTCCAGGAAGATCTGCAGCAACTGGCGCAGCCGCGCGGCCACGGCAGGCTGGGCGACCTCGGGCACCAGACTCAGCAGCTCGGTCAGCGCTTCCAGCACATGGAGCATGGTGTTCATGGACTTCGGCGCGGGCGGCTCCTGCTCGGACAGCCTGGCGCCGGGCAACACCTGCCAGTCGCGGGTGCAGCCCTCGAAGTAGCCACCCTCCAGCGGATCGGCCGCATGCGCCTCCAGCAGGTTGAAGAGCTGCATGGCCTGGGCCAGGGCCGCCGTGGCCGTGTTGGGCGGCACACCACGCTCCACACACTGCCAGCGATGGCAGGCGGTCAGCGCGTAGATGGCAAAGGCCTGGGCATAGCTCTGCTTGTGATCGGCCAGCGGCTGGCCGCAGGCGTCCACCGACCAGAACAGGCCGCCGTGCTGGCGATCGGTCA
>CALRVU010000328.1:0-4750 GCA_943371685.1 Bordetella parapertussis
GGATCGACAGCAGGTCTTTCAGGGCCTCGCGGGCCAGGTGGATGGTGATCTCCTTGTGGCTGAACTTGGCGTAGGCCAGCACCTTGCGCAGCGCGCCTTCGAGCTCACGCACATTGGCGCGCACGTTCTTGGCGACGAAGAAGGCCACGTCCTCGGGCATGGGCGCGCCCTCCAGTCGCGACTTGGCCAGCAGAATCGCCACCCGCATTTCCAGCTCGGGCGGCTCGATGGCCACGGTCAGGCCCGAGTCAAACCGGCTGGTCAGCCGCTCATCGATGTCCACCAGCCCCTTGGGGTAGGTGTCGCTGGTCATGATGATGTGGGCGCGCTTGGCCAGCAGGGCTTCAAAGGCGTTGAAGAACTCTTCCTGCGTGCGTTCCTTGCCGGCAAAGAACTGCACATCGTCGATCAGCAGCAGGTCGAGCTGGTGGTACTTGGCCTTGAGCTCGTCAAAGGTCTTGCGCTGGTAGTTCTTGACGACGTCGCTGATGAACTGCTCGGCATGCAGGTACAGCACCCGGGCATTGGGGTTGTCGCGCAGCAGCGCATTGCCCACCGAGTGCACCAGGTGGGTCTTGCCCAAGCCGACGCCGCCGTAGATGAACAGCGGGTTGTACATCTGGCCCGGGGCGCCGGCCACATGCAGGGCGGCGGTGCGGGCCATCTGGTTGGCGCGGCCGGCCACCAGGGTGTCAAACGTCAGCGCCGGGTTGAGTCGGTTGCGGTTGGCGGCCGGCACCTGGGGCAGGGTGCCGCTGCGCAAGGTGGCCGCCGCCGGCGCGGGCGGCAAGGAGTAGCCAGGTGCGGGGCCCGGCGCCTCGGGGGCTTGCGTCTCCAGGCCCAGGCTGGCCTGCTGGGCCGAGTGCTCGCGCGCGGCGGCCAGTGCGCTGGCGGCCTGCGCGCCGGCAATGGCCTGGATCATCACGTCAGAGGCGCTGTTGGGCCGGCTGGGCAGCGGCCGGCTCGGGCGCGGGCCTGCGCTGGCCTCGTTCGGGGCCAGCGAAAGCTCCAGCCGCACGGGCTTGCCGGCCAGCTCGGTCAGCACGGTTTCGATCCGCGCGCTGTACTGGGAACGGATCCAGTCGAGCTTGAAGCGGTTGGGCACACGCAGCGATGCAACCACGCCTGCGCTGCCGTCATCGCTGATGTCGGCGGGCGGCAGAGGCCGGATCCAGGTGGAAAATTGTTGTTCGGGCAGTTCTGTTGCGAGTCGCTCGCAACCTCTCTGCCAGAGATCGATGCTCATGTGGACAAGTTCTTATTGAGCGACCGGATTCTACGCGCTCTCCCCGGCTCGCAAACCGAGGTTATCCACAGTTTCGAGAAATTGGTCAAGGCTGTGAACAAGCACAGCATCGGGTTGCCTCGTTTGACCGCGCCGCCGTTTTTTGCTCTAATCGCGGGTTTCCCGGACTGGTCTGCTCAATTTGTGGGCAGTGCCGAGAGCATGTGCAAGCATGTGCGGGAGAGACCTGCGGCGGTTCAACCGTTAACTCGCCGCGTCCTATCTCAACAAGGTATTGAAATGAAGCGCACTTATCAGCCTTCCAAGGTCCGTCGCGCCCGTACGCACGGCTTCCTCGTCCGCATGAAGACCCGTGGTGGCCGCGCCGTGATCGCTGCGCGCCGCGCCAAGGGCCGCCAGAAGCTTTCGCAGGTCTGAAGCCTGCTGCGCCATGATCGGCCGCATCGTGCGACCGGCCGATTTTCAGCGGGTGCTCACCGCACCCCAGCGCTCGCGAAGCGTCCATTTCGCCATTCACTTCCTTGCCGGGGTGCCTTCGCGCGCCCGCGCAGCGCTTGTCCAGGCGGCCACCGAGCCGCCCGCGGAAAGCTCTGCACCGGTTCTCCAAGGGTTTTCACCAGAGTTATCCACAGGCGCAAGCCCGGTGGCTGAGCTGGCTGTGGATGAGTCGGTGCCCAAGGGGCATTGGCTGGGTCTGGTGGTGCCCAAGCGCCATGCGAAACGGGCTGTAACACGCAACCTGATCAAGCGTCAGGTGCGCGCAGCCATGCAGCAACACGCTGCCTCACTGCCCGAAGGTCTTTGGGTGGTGCGCTTGCGTGCGCCTTTTGACAAGACACGGTTCCCCAGCCCGGGCTCTGACGCGCTCCGCGAGGATGCCCGCGCCGAGATTGCCGTGCTGTTCGACCGCGCAGCCCATGCCCCGCTGGCGCCGCAGCCGTGGCGGCCCCGGGCGCCCAAAGCGTCCAAGGGTCGGGCGTGAGCCTGTCTTCGCCCCCCGCCGCCCCATCCGGACCCTTCCGAGGCGTTCGGGCTTGGCCGCGGGCGGCGCTGCGCGGCGTGGTGCTGGGCTACCGCCTGCTGCTCAGCCCTTGGCTGGGCAGCAATTGCCGTTTTGAGCCCACTTGCTCGCGCTACGCGCTGGACGCACTCGACCGTCACGGTGCGGCAGCCGGCAGCTACCTGGCCGTTTCGCGTATCCTGCGCTGCCATCCGTGGTGCGCAGGTGGCTGCGACCCGGTCCCTCAGGCGCGCCCGCGCCTGTTCAGGCATTTGTTTCCCGAGGCCACTTCGGCTTGCTCTCCCGCGGCGGGGCCTGCTGCTGACACGACAGCGTCAGCAGCTCCTGCCACGATCGATCCTCAGACTTCATCCAGGCCTTTGTCATGACCGATATGCGCCGAACCCTCTTGTGGGTGGTGTTCACCATGTCGCTCGTCCTCTTGTGGGACGGGTGGAACAAACACAACGGCCAGCCAACGCTGTTTGGCGCGCCGATCGCGGCACCGGCGGCCAGCGCCGTGCCGCCCGGCCTGCCCGCGCCTGCTGCGGTGGCTGGTGCCACCGGTGTGGCGGGTGCGCCGGCCCTGGCGGCCAGCGGTGCGGCCGTGGCCAGCGAGCGCTTCACCGTTGAAACCGACGTGTTGAAGGTGACCCTGGACACCCGGGGTGGCGACATGACCCGCAGCGAACTGCTGGCCTTCCGCGACACCACCGGCTTCAGTCAGGCCTGGTATGAGCCGCTGCTGGCCGTGTTCAGCAAGCCGGTCGACAAGGCGACGCTGCCCAACGTGGTGTTGTTTGACGACACCGCCAGCCGCACTTACCTGGCACAGACGGGTTTGATCCCGGCGGCCGGTGGCGCGCTGCTGCCTTCGCACTTCACCCAGCTCACCGCCGTTCCGGGCGAGCGCACCCTCAAAGACGGTGCCAACGAGCTGGTGGTGCGCTTCGAGTCGCCCGAGGTGGGCGGCGTGAAGATGGTCAAGACCTACACCTTCAAGCGCGGCGAGTACATCGTCGGCGTCAAGCACGAGCTGACCAACGTCGGCGCCGTGGCGGTTCAGCCGCAGCTCTATCTGCAGCTGCTGCGCGACGGCAAGGCCCCTCCCGGCGAGTCTTCGTTCTACTTCACCTTCACCGGCCCGGCGGTCTACACCGACGCCAAGAAGTTCCAGAAGGTCGAGTTCAGCGACATCGAAAAGCGCGGTCCGCAAGAAAAGCCCGGGCACGAGCAGTCGGCGACCCAGGGCTGGGTGGCCATGGTCCAGCACTATTTCGCCTCAGCCTGGCTGACGCCCGACGGCCCGGCGCGCGAGTTCCGCACGGCCAAGGTGCGTGACAACCTCTACTCGGTGGCCATGGTCCAGCCCCTGGGCGACATCGCTCCGGGCGCGGTCAAGGTGCATGAGTCGCGGCTGTACGTGGGCCCGCAAGAAGAAAACAAGCTGGCCGTGCTGGCGCCGGGCCTGGAACTGGTCAAGGACTATGGCTGGCTGACCATCTTGTCCAAGCCGCTGTTCTGGGTGCTCGACCAGTTGCACAAGATCCTGGGCAACTGGGGCTGGTCCATCATCATGCTGGTGGTGCTGCTCAAGATCATGTTCTATTGGCTGAATGCCTCGGCATACAAGTCCATGGCCAAGATGAAGGCGGTCAATCCGCGCATCATGGAAATGCGCGAGCGCCTGAAGGACAAGCCGCAGGAGATGCAGCAGGAGATGATGCGCATCTACCGCGAGGAGAAGATCAACCCGCTGGGTGGCTGCCTGCCGATCTTCGTGCAGATGCCCTTCTTCATCGCGCTGTACTGGGTGCTGTTGTCGTCGGTCGAGATGCGCGGTGCGCCGTGGCTGGGCTGGATCACCGACCTGTCGGTGGCCGACCCGCTGTTCATCCTGCCGATCCTGATGACCGCCTCCAGCCTGCTGCAGGTCTGGCTCAACCCGACGCCGCCGGATCCGATGCAAGCCAAGCTGATGTGGATCATGCCGCTGATGTTCAGCTTCATGTTCTTCGCCTTCCCAGCCGGCCTGGTGCTGTACTGGTTGGTCAACAACATCCTGTCGATCGCCCAGCAGTACCTGATCAACAAGCGGCTCGGCGTGGTCTGACGCCCTCTGTCTGATCACTGATTGACAAGCGACGCCCCGGCGAACCTCGGTTCCCGGGGCGTCGTGGTTTCTACTGATTGGAAGTCGGCCTGGCGGTGCCGATATGGAGACAGCGGGGCAATCCCGCTCTGGTGAGCAGAGCGGCATGGGGCGCAGCGGATCCGGATCGATGACGATCCACCGCGCGCCCCCTCCGCGCCAGTCACCGGTGCCACCCCTTGGGCGACAATCCGCGCCCATGTCACTCGGCCGCCATCACGACCCCATCGTTGCCATCACCACCGCCCCTGGGCGCGGTGCCGTGGGCGTGGTTCGCGCCTCTGGCCGGCAGCTCCAGCCCTTGATCGATGCCGTATTGGGCCGAAGCCTGCAGCCCCGCCATGCCCACTAC
>CALRVU010000329.1:0-4747 GCA_943371685.1 Bordetella parapertussis
GCCACCCAGCGGCCTGATCTGGTGCAGGCGCTGGGCATCAATGTGCCCTTGATGGTGACGGCCACCTACGCTGCCGGGGCGGCCCTGGCCGGCTTTGCCGGCGTGCTGGCCGCGCCCATCGTGCAGGTCAATCCACTGATGGGCTCGAACCTGATCATCGTGGTCTTTGCCGTGGTGGTGATCGGCGGCATGGGCTCGATCCTGGGCTCCATCGTCACCGGCCTGGGCTTGGGCCTGATCGAAGGCCTGACCAAGGTGTTCTACCCCGAGGCCTCGGCCGTGGTGATCTTCGTCATCATGGTCATCGTGCTGTTGCTGCGCCCGGCCGGCTTGTTCGGCAAGCAGGCCTGAAGGAGATTGATTCGATGTCGTCCGCTGTTTCTTCCTCCTCGCCCAGCCCCGCCGGTGCCACCGGCATTCCGGTGGTGGCATCCGCTGCACCCTGGCGGCTGTTTCTCGCCTTGCTGTTGATCGGCCTGGTCGCGCCGTTCATGGCCTATCCCACCTTCCTGATGAAGGTGCTGTGCTTTGCCCTGTTTGCCAGCGCCTTCAACCTGCTGCTGGGCTTTGCCGGCTTGCTGTCCTTCGGCCATGCGGCCTTCTTCGGCGCCTCGGCCTACCTCTGCGGTTATCTGGTGCGCGACCTGGGCACCACGCCCGAGGTCGGCATCCTGGCCGGCGCGGCCCTGGGCGGTTTGCTGGGCGCGCTGGTTGGCTCGCTGGCCATCCGACGGGCGGGCATCTATTTCGCGATGATCACCCTGGCACTGGCGCAGCTGGTGTTCTTCATCTGCGTACAGCTCAAGGCCACCGGCGGTGAGGACGGCCTGCAGGGCATTCCGCGCGGCCACTTGTTCGGTCTGATCGACCTGTCGGACAACATGAGCATGTATTACTTCGTGCTCGCGGTGTTCCTGGGCGGCTTCTGGCTGATCCACCGCACGGTGCATTCGCCCTTCGGCCAGATCCTCAAGGCCATTCGCGAGAACGAACCCCGTGCCACCTCGCTGGGCTATGACGTGGCGCGCTACAAGCTGCTGGCCTTCGTGCTTTCGGCCACGCTCACCGGGGTGGCCGGCTCGACCAAGGCGCTGGTCTTCCAACTGGCCTCGCTCACCGATGTGCACTGGCACATGAGCGGTGAAGTGGTGTTGATGACCTTGCTCGGCGGCCTGGGCACCATCCTCGGCCCGGCCGTGGGTGCGCTCACCATCGTCGGCCTGGAGAACGTGCTGGCCGACAAGGTCGGCTCCTGGGTCACGGTCATCATGGGCGGCATCTTCGTGGTCTGCGTGCTGCTGTTCCGCCGGGGCATCGTCGGCGAGATCGGCGCCGCTTGGAGCGCTGCCAAGCGCTGAGCCGGGTCTGGCCCTGGCACGGGGCCTGCAAACCCCCAATGAAAAGCGGCGCCCTCGGGCGCCGCTCTGCATTTCAGGCTCGGGCTTTACATGCCCGCATAGTTCGGCCCGCCACCACCCTCGGGCGTGACCCAGACGATGTTCTGGGTCGGGTCCTTGATGTCGCAGGTCTTGCAGTGCACGCAGTTCTGCGCATTGATCACCAGCTGGTCGGCGCCGTCCTTGTTGACGAACTCGTACACACCCGCCGGGCAGTAGCGGCTCTCGGGGCCCGCGAACTTGGCCAGGTTGATGCGCACGGGCACCGACGCGTCTTTCAGCGTCAGGTGGGCTGGCTGGTTCTCTTCGTGGTTGGTGTTGCTGATGAACACCGAGGACAGCCGGTCAAACGTCAGCTTGCCATCGGGCTTGGGGTAGCTGATCTGCGGGCAGTCGGCCGCCGGCTTGAGGTAGAGGTGGTCGGCCTGGGTGCGGTGGATGGTCCAGGGCGGGGTGTTGATGCCCAGCTTGGGCAGGAACCATTGCTCGATGCCGGTCATCAGTGCGCCGACGGTGTTGCCCTTCTTGAACCACTGCTTGAAGTTCTTGGAGCGCTGCAGCTCGGCATGCAACCAGCTCTGCTCAAAGGCGGCGGGGTAGGCGCTCAGTTCGTCCTGGGCGCGGCCGGCGGTGACAGCTGCAAATGCGGCCTCGGCGGCCAGCATGCCGGTCTTGATGGCGGCATGGCTGCCCTTGATGCGCGCGGCGTTCAGGGTGCCGGCCTCGCAGCCCACCAGGGCACCACCCGGGAAGGTGAGCTTGGGCAGCGACAGGATGCCGCCGGCCGTGATGGCGCGGGCGCCGTAGCCGATGCGCTTGCCGCCCTCGATGTGCTTGCGGATGGCCGGGTGGGTCTTCCAGCGCTGCATTTCCTCGAAGGGGCTGAGCCAGGGGTTCTTGTAGTCGAGGCCGACCACATAGCCCAGGGTCACCTTGTTGCCCTCCAGGTGGTAGAGGAAGCCGCCGCCGTAGGTCTCGCCGTCCATGGGCCAGCCGGCGGTGTGCACCACCAGGCCGGGCTGAGCTTGTGCGGCAGGCACTTCCCACAGCTCCTTGATGCCGATGGCGTAGCTCTGCGGGTCCTTGCCTTCATCGAGCTTGAACTTGGCGATCAGCTGCTTGCCCAGGTGGCCGCGGGCGCCTTCGGCAAACACGGTGTACTTGCCCAGCAGCTCCATACCGAGCTGGAAGCCGTCATGCGGCTGGCCGTCCTTGCCCAGCCCCAGATTGCCGGTGGCCACGCCCTTGACCCGACCCTGCTCGTCATAGACCACTTCAGCGGCGGTGAAGCCGGGGAAGATCTCGACGCCCAGCGCCTCGGCCTGCTCGCCCAGCCACTTGGTCACGGCGCCCAGGCTGATGACGTAGTTGCCGTGGTTGTGGAAGCAATCAGGCACCAGGAAGTCGGGTGTCTTGTTGGCGCCGGTGGCTGAAAGGAACAGCACTTCGTCGGCGGTCACGGCCTGGTTCAAGGGCGCGCCACGTTCCTTCCAGTCGGGGAAGAGTTCGGTCAGGGCAATGGGGTCCATCACTGCGCCCGACAGGATGTGGGCGCCCGGCTCCGAGCCTTTCTCGAGCACCACCACGCTGATCTCGCCGCCTTGAGCGGCGGCCAGTTGCTTCAAGCGGATGGCGGTGGCCAGGCCGCCGGGGCCGCCACCCACGACCACCACGTCGTAGTCCATGGATTCACGGGGGCCGTACTGGGCCAGGATGTCGGAGGCAGTCATCGGTGTCCTTCTAAGGGCAAGCGCCAGACCGGGATTCTAGCGAAGTCGTGCAGAAAAAAGCACGATCGTTCTATTCAGTTTTTCACATCCGCGCGACATCCGCGCCACAAGGCCCTGGTGACCGAGGTCCAAGGCCCCCGTGGCCCGGACAAGCTGCACATTTGCAGCACACATTGCTTCAACGGCCCGCTGTTCGCTGGCCTACCATAGGCAGGCGGCGCTGAGTACGCCCGCGAGATGAGGAGCCGAGCGTGTTGGGCATGGTGTTCACCGAGTTGCTGGAGATGATCGAGGACAAGCTCTCGCCGGAGCTGGCGGACGCCGTGTTGCGGGATGCCGCGCCCGGCCACGGTGGCGCCTACACCGCGGTGGGCTACTACCCCCACGCCGAGTTGATGGCCCTGGTTGCCGCGCTGTCGCGACGCACCGAGCAGCCGGTGGCAGCGCTGGTGCAGCACTTCGGTCGACATCTGCTCGGGCGATTCGTGACGCTTTTCCCTCAGATGTTCGCTGACCAGCCCGACTTGTTCGATTTTCTGGCTTCCATCCACGGGCGCATCCATGTCGAGGTCCACAAGCTCTACCGGCACGCCAAGCTGCCCACCTTCGAGGTGCTGAGCCGCGACGCCCGCTGCATGCGTTTGCGCTACCAGTCGCCGCGTGCGATGGAGGCGCTGGCCCAGGGCCTGATCGAGGGGGCAGCCGAACACTACGGCGAGCGTTGTCAGATCAGCTGGGTGCCCTGGAGCGGCCCCAGTGATGTGCATGGCGCCGTGTTCGAAATCGTCAGGCTGGATGTCGATGTCTGATCTCTTGAGCGTCTTCGGCGACCTGGGCGACTTGCCTGAGGATCCGCAAGCGCTGATGCAGCGTCGGCTGGCGCGGGAGCGCGACGCCCGCAAGCATGCGGAGCAATTGCTCAACGACAAGAGCCGTGATCTGTACGAGGCCTTGCAGACCGCGCAGAACACCCAGCGCCGACTGCAGATGGCCTTGTGGGCCAGCGGCGAAGGGATCTGGGACTGGTCGGCCGAGGACGGCGTGTTCCGTGTGGAGGGGCTGCTGGCCGGCGGCGAGCCGCTGGAGCCGCAGAACTATCCGAATGCCGAGTTGCTGGCCCTGATCCTGGAAGACGATCGCGAGCCCACCTTGCTGGCCTGGCACATGCACATGATGGGCAGCCAGGATGACATCGATTCGGCGTTTCGCGTGCACATCGCCGGGCAGGTGCGCTGGGTGCGCATCCGCGGCCGCACCCTGAGCCACGATCACCGCAACCGGCCCTTGCATGTGGCCGGCACGGTCAAGGACATCACCCTGCAGCGAGCCGCTGAAGAGTCGCTGCACATGATGGCCCAGGCCTTTGCCAGCACCCACGACGCCCTGGCCGTGATTGATCTGGGGGGGCGCATCATTGAAACCAACCAGGCCCTGCTGACACTGATCGGACGCAAGCAGCCCGAGTTGCTCGGCCAGCGTCTGGCCGACTGGTTGCGCATGCCCAGCGGGAGCGAGAGCCGATCAGCGCGTTTTGAGTCGGTGCTGACCTGCCGGCAAGGCGAAGTTCCGGTCGATGTCAGCGTGACGCCAGTGGGCGGTCGCAGCCGTTGCCGCATCGTT
>CALRVU010000330.1:0-4733 GCA_943371685.1 Bordetella parapertussis
AGCCTCGACCACCAGGCGCTGGATCTCGCGTTCCTCGGCTTCGGGCAAGCCGCAGGGGCAGAGGTAGCGGGTGTCGTCAGAGTGGTACTTGTGCTCGAAGTCGTAGTTGCCGTCCGGCGCCTGGATGCGGATCACCGGCAGTGCGACGGCGGCGTCACCTTCTCCCAGCACCGGGCAGGTGACTTCGTCGCCATCGATGAATTCTTCGCACAGCACGTCTGAGTCGAATTGTGCCGCCAATTGCACCGCTTCCTGCATCCCTGAATACCCCGCCACCTTGGTCACGCCGAAGGACGAGCCTTCGCGCGCCGGCTTGACGATCAGCGGCAGGCCCAAGCTGTCGGGCACCTCGCGGATGATCGTGCGGCCCTGCTCTGCCAGGGTCAGGCGGCGCCACTTCGGGGTGGGCAGGCCCTCGGCAATCCACACGCGCTTGGTCATCACCTTGTCCATGGCGATGGCCGAGGCCATCACGCCAGAGCCGGTGTAGGGCAGGCCCAGCAGCTCGAGCGCACCTTGCACCGTGCCATCCTCACCGTGGCGCCCATGCAACGCAATGAAGCAGCGCTCGAAGCCCTCGGTCTTCAGGTCCTGAAGCTGGCGCTCCGACGGATCAAAGGCATGGGCATCCACACCTTGCGACAACAACGCCTTGAGCACCCCGGCGCCAGACATCAGCGACACCGGACGCTCGGCCGAACTGCCGCCCATCAACACTGCCACCTTGCCCAGGCGCTTGACATCGATGTCCGTCATGCAGCCTCCCCACTCAATTCGACCACCCGCGCCGGCACGGCACCGATCGAGCCGGCACCCATGGCGATCACCACATCCCCGTTGCGCGCAAAAGCGCACACCTCGGCCGCCAACTGTCCGACATCGTCCACAAACACCGGATCCACCTTGGCGGCCACGCGCAGGGCCCGCGCCAGGGAACGGCCATCGGCCGCCACGATGGGCGCCTCACCCGCGGCATAGACCTCGGTCAGCAGCACGGCATCGGCCTGGCCCATCACCTTGACGAAATCCTCGAAACAGTCACGGGTGCGGGTGTAGCGGTGCGGCTGGAAGGCCAGCACCAGACGCCGGCCCGGAAAGGCACCGCGCGCTGCCGAAATCACCGCCGCCATCTCGACAGGATGGTGGCCGTAGTCATCGATCAGGGTGAACGATCCACCGGCCGCGCAGGGCAGCTCGCCATAGCGCTGGAAGCGCCGGCCCACGCCACTGAAAGCGGCCAGCGCGGCGACGATGGGCGCATCGGGCAACTCCAGCTCGGTGGCCACCGCGATGGCAGCCAGGGCATTGCGCACATTGTGTTCACCGGGCAGATTCAGGGTGATCTGCAGGTCGGGCATGGCCACGCCATTGCGACGCTGGCAGGTAAAGCGCATCTGGCCACCGACCAGGGCCTCGACATTGACCGCCCGCACCTGCACATCCTCGCTGAAGCCATAAGTGATGACCGGGCGGGAGATCATCGGCACGATGCTCTTCACACCGGGATCGTCGCCGCAGAGGATGGCCGCGCCATAGAAGGGCATGCGGTGCAGAAAGTCCACGAAGGCCGCCTTGAGCCGCGCAAAGTCGTGGCCGTAGGTGTCCATGTGGTCGGCGTCGATGTTGGTCACCACCGACAGGATGGGCATCAGGTTCAGGAAGGACGCATCCGACTCGTCGGCCTCGACCACGATGTAGTCACCCGAGCCCAGCCGCGAGTTGGCGCCGGCCGAGTTCAGCTTGCCACCGATCACGAAGGTCGGGTCCACGCCCGCTTCGGCCAGCACGCAGGTGACCAGCGAGGTGGTCGTCGTCTTGCCGTGGGTGCCGGCAATGGCGATGCCGCGCTTCAGGCGCATCAGCTCGGCCAGCATCACGGCGCGCGGCACCACCGGAATGCGCCGCGCCCGGGCGGCGATCACCTCGGGGTTGTCACCTTTCACGGCGGTCGAGGTCACCACGGCCTCGGCGCCGCTGATGTGGGCGGCGTCGTGGCCGATGTGGATGGTGATGCCCAGCTCGGCCAACCGCGCGGTGGTGGTGCTGCCCGACTGGTCAGAGCCCGACACCACATAGCCCAGGTTGTGCAGGATCTCGGCAATGCCGCTCATGCCGGCACCGCCCACGCCCACGAAATGAATGTGCTTGACCGCGTGCTTCACAGGCGACCTCCGCAGATGAACAGGCGCTGCCGTGCAGCGGGTTGAAGGGCATTCATGTCAGCAGGCTCTCGATCTCGTCAGCCACCCGTGCCGCTGCATGCGGCCGGGCCAGCGTGCGCGCCTTGCCGGCCATGGCCAGCAGGGCGTCGCGGTTCAGTCCTTGCAGCAACTGGGCCAGTTGCTGCGGGTTCATGTGGGTTTGCGGCAGGTGCAGCGCCGCACCGCGCTCGGCCATCCAGGCGGCGTTGTCGCGCTGGTGCGAGGTGGTCGACACCACCAGCGGCACCAGCACGCTGGCCACACCGGCCGCGCACAACTCGCTCACGGTGATGGCACCGGCTCGGCAGACGATCACGTCGCAATCGGCCAGGCGCCGGTCCATGTTGTCGATGAAGGGCAACACCTCGGCCGCGACACCCAGCGTCGCATAGCGGGCGCGCACATCGTCCAGATGCACCGCGCCCGTCTGGTGGGTCACCAGCGGCCGCTGCTCTGCCGGCATCTGCGCCAGCGCGGCCGGCAGGGTCTCGTTCAGCACCTTGGCGCCCAGGCTGCCGCCCACCACCAGCACCCGCAATGGTCCGCTGCGGCCAGCAAAGCGCTCGGCCGGCTCGGCCAGGGCCTCGATTTCGGCGCGCACCGGGTTGCCCGTCACCACCGCACGGGGCACCTGGGCCGCAGGGCCGTCAAAACCGAAGGCGATCCGGCGCGTCACCCCCAGCAAGGCCTTGTTGCTCATCAGCAGCGCCGCGTCGGCATTGACCAACATCAGCGGCCGGCCCAGCAGGCGCGCCATCAAGCCGCCCGGAAAGCACACATAGCCGCCCATGCCGAGCACAGCGTCGGCCTGCCGGCGGCGCAGGATGGCGGCAGAATCCCAGAAGGCTTTGATCAGGCGCAGGGCACCGCTCAGGCTGTGCATCAGGCCACGACCGCGCAAACCGGAAAAGGCCAGCCGGTCCAGCGCGATGCCGCTCGGCGGCACCAGCTTGTTCTCCATGCCGCCTTCGGTGCCCAGCCAGCTCACCGTCCAGCCGCGCGACAGCATCTCACGCGCCACGGCCAGCCCCGGGATCACATGACCCCCAGTGCCCGCCGCCATGATGACGAGGTGTTTGCTCATGGCGACCCCTCGCTAGCGGAGTACCGCTCGCGATCCCCCGAGGGGATCCGGCCCCGCTTGGGGCGGCCCGGCGCTGGTGCCCGCGTCATGCTCGCCCCCCTCGCATCAACTGTCGATTCTCTTGATCAACTCGGAGCACGATGGCCAGGGCCACCAGGTTCATCAGGATGCCCGAGCCGCCATAGCTGAGCAGCGGCAGGGTCAGGCCCTTGGTCGGCAGCACGCCCAGGTTCACGCCCATGTTGATGAAGGCCTGGCCGCCGAACCAGATGCCGATGCCCTGGCTCATCAGACCGGCGAACACCCGGTCGAGCGCAATCGCCTGGCGGCCGATGACGAAGATGCGCCGGGTCAGCCAGAAGAAGGCGCAGATCACCGACAGCACGGCGACAAAGCCCAACTCCTCACCGATCACGGCGAGCAGGAAGTCGGTGTGGGCCTCGGGCAGGTAGTGCAGCTTCTCGATCGACGAGCCCAGGCCCTGGCCGGTCCAGCCACCGCGGCCGAAGGCGATCAGCGAGTGGGTCAGCTGATAGGCCTTGCCTTGGGCATAGTCGGGGTTCCAGGGGTCCAGGTAGGCAAAGATGCGCTGGCGGCGGAACTCGCTGAACATGATCATCAGCACGAAGGCACCCACCAGCACCGCCACGCTGAGGAAGAACATGCGGCCATTGACCCCGCCGAGGAACAGGATGGCCAGGGCGATGGCGGCGATGACCATGAAGGCGCCCATGTCAGGCTCGGCCAGCAGCAGGGTGCCGATCACGGCCAGCGACACCGCCATGGGCCAGACCGCCTTGATGAAGTTCTCTTTCACGTCCATCTTGCGCACCATGTAGCTGGCGGCATACATGGCGATGGCCAGCTTGGCCAGCTCGGACGGCTGGAAGTTCATCACCCCCAGCGGAATCCAGCGCCGCGCACCGTTGACGCCCTTGCCGATGAAGGGCACCAGGACGACGATGAGCATGGCCAGCGAGGCTGCAAACAACCAGGGAGCCCACTTTTCCCAGACCGAGATCGGGATCTGCAGGGTCACCAGCGCCGCCACGAACGACACGGCCACGAACATGGCCTGGCGCTGAAGGAAATAGGTGGGCGCATAGCGCGCGAACTTGGGGTTGTCCGGCAGGGCCACCGAGGCCGAATAGACCATCAGCAGGCCCAGGGCCAGCAAGCCGACCGTGACCCAGACCAGGGCCATGTCATAGCCCGAAAGCTGGGTCGGACGGGTCGCGCTGTCGCCGGCCCAGTCGCGGATCGGCAGGCGCTCGGTGCCCTCGCGGGCGCGGCCCAGCCACGCACCCAGGCGGGCGCGCAGGCCGGCCAGGTCAGGGGTCAGGGCGGCAGCGAGCTTCATGCGCCCATCTCCCCGCGTTCGGCAGCCAAGCCCTGCACGGCGGCCACGAACACCTCGGCCCGGTGCGCATAGTTGCGGAACATGTCCA
>CALRVU010000331.1:0-4723 GCA_943371685.1 Bordetella parapertussis
TGGCCGAGAAGTCACGCGGGTTGAAGTAGGTGACGAACTGCGGCGCCGTTGGCGAAGCCAGGTTCCAGACCATCACGCCGCCGATGCGCTCCAGGCCCACGAATGCATAGGTCTGGCCGAACAGGCTGGCCACTTTCACGCCTTCAGGCTCCGGGCCCTTGTTGTCGCTGCGGTCGTCACGGCTGTTGGTAGTGTGGCCGGCGTTGAAGTTGGCAGGATAGGTAGCAGCCACGAACTGCTCGATGGCATCGCCCGAGTCCCAGACCAGCGCACCCTTGTCGTTCCAGACCGAGACCGAGCGCGTGCCGAACGAGTACAGCTTGTCGTAGTCGCCATCGCCGTCGGTATCGCCCTGTGCCTTGGTGACATTCAGACGACCCAGTGCAGCGTCAGCCTTCAGCGCCGCGCCATCCGGGAACGCCACGGGATCCAGGGTCAGGCTCTTGACGCGCGACTCTTCAGCGTAGCCGGCATAGTCGCGGGCATCGCCCTCGTTGGCCGTGATCAGGTAGGTCTTGCCGCCGACATAGAACTTGTCGATGGCGTCGGGCATGTAGTAGCCCTGCACAGGCCAGTTGGCGATGTTGATCACATTGTCCTTGTCGCTGGCATCCAGACCATTGCCCGACAGCATGTGATCCTTGGTACCCAGTGCGCGGATCCACAGCACTTTGCCGTTGTCGAGGTTGATCGACGCGATCGCATTGTTCTCCTGCAGCGTCACCCAGGCGCGGGTGCCAGCATCATTGACAGCGATGTACTCGGGCTCCAGATCTTGCGCGGTCGTGGCATTGGGGCCGAACAGGCGCACACCGGCAGCCACCAGGTTGGCGCGATTGGCCGCCTTGTCCCAGTAGCGGAAGCTGACCTCGCGGACCACCGAGGCGCTGGGCGCTGCCGCATTGAACTCGATGATGCTCACCGAGCCTTCAGGGTCGATCGTGTAGTCAGCATTCGGCTCGCCTTCATTGGCCACCACCACACGGGCACCATTGGCGGTCCAGGTCAGCATGTCGGGCAAAGCGCCGACGGTCACCTGACCCAGCAAGTTCAGCGAGGCCGTGTCAAAGAACGCCACCAGACCGGGGTCGGTCTTGACGAAGGCCTCGACGGCAACGGCGAGCACGCCGTTCTTGACGCTGACGCTGTTGGCGGCCTGACCCAGTGTGGTCAGATCGAGCGCCCCCACCTTCACCGGGTTGACCGGATCAACGATGCTGATGACATCAATCGCGCGGTCCTTCAGGTTCACCACGAACAGGCGACGGCTCGCAGCGTCGTAGGCCGGAATCTCGGCGCCGCCCTGATCGTAGTAGCCCGTCGAATAACGTCCGAGCAACTGGATCTCCAGTTCGCCGGTGGGCACGGGCACGGCGGCCTGGCTGCCGGTCACGGCAAACAACAAAGCGGCGGCGGCGGCCAGCGCATGACGCGTCATCGGAAGAAACTTGGTGATCATGGCGGTATGAGACTCGGGGTTGGAAGACAGGAATGCGTCGCCTGCTGCGACGCAACCGCGCAGCCTAGGGCGCGCCGATGACCGGACCGTGACAAGTCCAGCCGCGCAGCATCACCGGACGCATCGCGCCAGCAAATCCAGCTGTTTTGGCGATCTCCTGTACAGACAAGCTCAACTAGGCTATGATCATGGGCTTACCTGCGTTGCCGCAGGGCGCCTGCATTCGCAGTCGTCTTTGCGGTGTTGCAGGTCAAGCACAGAAAGCACACAGCAAGCAATGGGTTACCGCCACCCTTTTGGCGAGGTGAGGCTGCCGCCTCAGCCTGCAGGACTGACTTCCCGCAGGATGGTTGCGGCCGCTGTATGACCAGTATCGGAGTGTCCACATGGCACGCGTCTGCGAAGTCACGGGCAAGAAGCCCATGGTTGGGAACAATGTTTCCCACGCCAACAACAAAACCAAGCGCCGGTTCCTGCCGAACCTGCAATATCGTCGTTTCTGGGTCGAGAGCGAAAACCGTTGGGTGCGCCTGCGCATCAGCAATGCCGGTCTGCGCCTCATCGACAAGAAGGGCATCGACACCGTGCTGGCCGACCTGCGTGCCCGCGGTCAAGCCTAATCACTGAAGGAGCGACACCATGGCATCCAAAGGCGGACGCGAGAAGATCAAGCTGGAATCCACTGCCGGCACCGGTCACTTCTACACCACGAACAAAAACAAGAAGACGACGCCCCAAAAGCTCGAATTCATGAAGTTCGACCCGAAAGTGCGCAAGCACGTGCTGTACAAGGAAATCAAGCTGAAGTGATTCAGCATTGAACCTTGCAGGAATCCGCCCTTGAGGCGGATTTTTTTTCGCCTGCTCGAACCTGGGCAGTGCATGAAAAAGCCCGCTGTCGCGGGCTTTTCGTTGGCAGCGTTGCGGCGTGCGCCGCTGGCCCTCAGGCTCTGACCGCGCGCAGCTGCATCGAGAACTCACGGAGCGCGGCAATGCCACTGCTCTCGGCCCGACGGCACCAGTCCTGCAGATCGGCCACCAGTTGCTCAGCCGACACATTGGTGCGCGTCCACAGCAGGCGCAACTCCTCGCGCATGGTCACCAGCTGCTTGAGCTCAGGTGCGGTGGCCAGCGCTGTTTCCAGCATCGGCAACACGGCGGTCGGGATCTTCTCGGCATCCCGGTGCAACCAGCGCTCTGCCACCCGCAGGTGACTCCAGGCCGCGCCACTGGCTGCCCCCTGGGCCTTGACCCGGGCGAGTTCCACAGCGCAGGCCCGGCGCATTTCCTTGGCGTAATTGGCCATCACCTCGTAGCGGTTGGCAATGATGCCTTCCAGGGTCTTGGCGTCGGCCACCGGCTTGATCGGGCCCAGTTGCAATTGCGGCGCGGTCTTGCGCACCTTGGCCAGGCCCAGCATCTCCATCATGCGGATGTAGCCCCAACCGATGTCAAACTCGAACGGCTTGACCGAGAACTTGGCCGAGGTCGGGTAGGTGTGGTGGTTGTTGTGCAGCTCTTCACCACCGATCAAGATGCCCCAGGGCGAGACATTGGTCGAGGCATCCACCGCCTCGAAGTTGCGGTAGCCCCAAAAGTGGCCCAGCCCATTGATGACACCGGCCGCCCAGATCGGAATCCAGGCCATCTGCACGGCCCACACCGTCAGGCCGATGGCGCCGAACAAGCTCAGATTGATGGCGAGCATCAAGAAGATGCCGCTCGCGCTGTGCCGGGTGTAGATGTTGCGCTCGACCCAGTCGTCTGGCGCGCCATGGCCGTACTTGTCAGAGGTCTCCTGAACCTTGGTCTCGGCCCGGTACAACTCGGCGCCGCGGGTCAGCACGGTCTTGATGCCGCGGGTCACCGGGCTGTGGGGGTCTTCTTCAGTCTCGCACTTGGCGTGGTGCTTGCGGTGGATGGCCACCCATTGGCGGGTCACCATGCCGGTGGTCAACCACAACCAGAACCGGAAGAAGTGCGACGGCGCAGCGTGCAGCTCCAGGGCGCGATGGGCCTGTGACCGGTGAAGATAGATGGTGACCGAGGCAATCGTGATGTGGGTGAAGACCAGAGTCACACCCACGATCTGCCAGGCAGTCAGGCCGAAAAGCCCATGTGCCGCCCACTCGAGGAGCGCAGAAAAAATCGTCTGAAAATCAAGCATCGAACGCCCCAGGCCAGCGCATCGCCTGCAACATGCAGGCAGCCCCCTGATTGTAGGGGAGCCCCCTGAGGCGCTGAACCCGGAAAAGCCTGCGCTTTGCGCCGCATCAGGTCTGAATCCGAACGCGGCGCGGAGATTCAGTTCTTGCGCTGCCAGGCCACCGCAAAAAATCCGTCGGTGGCGTGCTGATGCGGCCAGAGCCTGAGCATGCCGGCACGCTCCAGCGCCTCGGCGCCCTCCACCTGGACACCGCTCAAGGCAGCCGCCGCCGGCAGCAGCTCAAAGTCAGGATGGGCCTGGGCAAACTGCTCGGCGATCGCTTCGTTCTCGCGCGTCAGCAGACTGCAGGTCGCATAGACCAGCCGACCACCCGGCTTCACCAGCCGGGAGGCGCTCTCGAGGATGGCGGTCTGCTTGACCGTGAGCTCGTCGATCGCCTTGGGCGACTGACGCCACTTCAGGTCGGGGTTGCGGCGCAGTGTGCCCAGACCTGAGCACGGTGCGTCGACCAGCACCCGGTCGATCTTGCCAGTGAGGCGCTTGATGCGGTCGTCGCGCTCATGGGCGATCTGGGCCGGATAGACATTGGACAGGCCGCTGCGCGCCAGGCGGGGCTTCAGGCCCTCCAGGCGATGCCCCGACACATCGAAGGCATAGAGCCGACCGGTATTGCGCATGGCCGCGCCCAGCGCCAGCGTCTTGCCGCCTGCACCTGCGCAAAAATCCACCACCATCTCGCCGCGCTTGGCAGCCACCAGCAAGGCCAGCAACTGGCTGCCCTCGTCTTGCACCTCGACATCGCCGCGGATGAACAGCGGCAGCTTCTGCAGCGCGGGCCGGCTCTGGATGCGCAGGCCCCAGGGCGAAAACGGTGTGAGCTCGGCCTCGATGCCGGCTTCCTTCAGTTCGGCCTGGACTTCTTCTCGCTTGGCCTTGAACACGTTGACGCGCAGATCCAGCGGCGCCGGCTTGTCCAGCGACTCCACCAGCGGCCAGAAGCCTTCACCCAGCTCAGCCTTGAGGGCACCGGCCAGCCAGTCGGGCAGGTTGTGGCGCAGCTTCTCGGGCAGGCTGGCCATGTCGACCTTCTGGGCCTC
>CALRVU010000332.1:0-4716 GCA_943371685.1 Bordetella parapertussis
TCAGGTGGCGCGGGTCGCTGATCTGGCTCCAGAGCTTGCCGTCTGAGAAAGTGCCAGCGCCGCCCTCGCCAAACTGCACGTTCGACTCCGGGTCCAGCAACTTCTGGCGCCACAGGCCCCAGGTGTCCTTGGTGCGCTCGCGCACGGCCTTGCCGCGCTCCAGCACGATCGGCCGCAGGCCCATCTGGGCCAGTATCAGGGCCGCAAAAATGCCGCAGGGGCCAAAACCCACGACCACCGGGCGAGGGCGGCCGGTGGCAAAAAAGTCAGCCGGCGCATGGCCTGCAAACTGATAGCGGGTGTCGGGCGCGGGCTTGAGGTGCGGGTCCCCGGCGCTGCGCTGCAGCACGGCGGCCTCGGCCTCCGGGCTCAGGGTGCAGTCCACGGTGTAGATCAGCACGATGGCGGTTTTCTTGCGCGCGTCGTAGGCGCGCTTGAAAACCACGAAATCGAGCAGATCAGCGTCGGTCACGCCCAGGCGATCACACACCGCAGGACGCAGGGCATCCTCGGCGTGGTTCAGGGGCAGACGGAGTTCGGTGATGCGGAGCATGGCGATTCAGGTCGCGGGCCGGGCAGGGTGCCCAGCGATCGCGCGGCAGGCCTGCTGCGGCATCAGGGGGCCGGGCCCGCAGCGGTGGCGGGCCGGCTGGAGGGGCTTAGCCGCCCTTCTTGGCGCGCTTGCCGGCGCTCTTCTTGCTGCGGGTGTGCGAGCCGCGCTCCAGGCTCACGCGCTGGCCGCGTTGCGTGGTCACCGTGACGCCAGCCGGGGCGACCGGACGGGGAGTGGCTTTGCGGTCGGCTTCGGTAATGATCTTGTTGCCCATGATTGGCTCCGTTGGGGATATTGAATCAACTCTCGATGAGGCCACAGCCCGAACGTCGTCTGCAGCAGCCCATCAAGAGCAGGTCTTGCAAAACAGCAACGCCGCGCTGCAAGGTGCAGACGCGGCGCAGAGCGTCAGGCAAATCCAGCGCGATCAGGCTGAGCCTGAACGATCTGAAAAGTGGGGTTGACGAGCCTTGCCCCGGCACTGGTCACAACAGTTAGGGCTGCTTGGTTCCCCACCTGACCCGGTTGGCCGTGCTTCCATGCGAGGAGGCCCGTCAGCGCGCATTCTACGTCAGCCGCAGGCCTGATTTGGCCGGCGGCAGGCGCAAAGTTCAGCGCAGTTGCAGATCGTCGTTGCCAAAGCTCACGTTGATCGGCTCGATCACCACCTGTTTGGGGCCAGCTTCCACCTGGCCGGCCACGATCGCATCCACGCCCAATGACTTGGAAATGGCCACGGTGCGCTCGGCGTCTTCGGCCTTGACGAACAGGGCAAAACCGGCGCCCATGTTCAGAGTCGAGTAGGCCTCGCGGGCATCGTGCCCGGCGTGGTGCTGGATGAAGGACAGCACCGGCGGCACCGCGGGCACGGTGTGGATGCGATAGGTCATCTCGCTGGGATGGCGCAGCAGCTTGCGCCAGCCGTGGCCGGTGATGTTGGCGCAGTAGTGCATCACCACGCCGGCCTTGGCCAGTGCCTCGGTCACCGGGCTGTACAGCGTGGTGGGCGCCAGCAGGGCCTCGCCGTAGCTCAGGCCGGGGGCCACTTCGGTCAGGTAGCCCTGCGGCAGGCGCTCCAGCAGCTTGCGCGCCAGGCTCAGGCCGTTGGCATGGATGCCGCTGGAGGCCAGCAGCACGATGGCGTCGCCGGCGGCCAGCTCGTCGCCCACGCTCAGGCGGCTCTTGGGGCTGATGATGCCGGTGCAGGAGGCGGCCAGGTCGATGCGGCCGGCCTCGACGATGCCGGCCAGCGCTGGCGTCTCGCCGCCGCCCCAGGCCACGCCGCAGGTGTCGCAGGCGGCTTTCCAGCCCTCCACCAGGGCTTGGGCGCGCTGGGCATCACCAAACCAGTCGCTGCCACCGGCGGCCCAATAGGCTTGCACCACCAGCGGCGTGGCACCGACGGTGATCAGGTCGTTCACCGCCATGGCGATGGTGTCCTGGGCAATGCCGGCGTAATAACTCTTGCCGGTCAGGGCCTTCATCTCGTCGGCCACCAGGGCCTTGGAGCCCAGGCACTCGACGATGCTGGCCAGGTAGAACGGGCCGACGTCGACCACATAGGCCGACTCGCCGCGCGAGGCCTTGACCTCAGTGAAACCATGGGCGCTGAGGTGGCCGGCCGTGGCGGCAGCGGCGCGCTGCGCAGCCACCTTCAGCGGATCAATCAGGTCGTAGTTGACGCCAGCTTGCTCGTAGCTGAGGGTGGCGTTGCCAGAAGAGGGGGCAGAAGCAGTCATGGGGCGGGATTATCCGTCAGCCAACTGGCGCAGCGTCGATGCCGACCGGACCCGTAGAATCGCTGCCATGAGTTACGTTGTCCTGGCTCGAAAATACCGGCCGCGCAGTTTCGAGGAAATGGTGGGCCAGGACCATGTGGTGCGCGCGCTCACCCATGCCCTGGAGCAGCAGCGCCTGCACCACGCCTATCTGTTCACCGGCACCCGAGGCATCGGCAAGACGACGGTCTCGCGCATCCTTGCCAAAAGCCTGAACTGCACCGGCCCCGACGGGCAGGGCGGCATCACGGCCCGGCCCTGCGGTGTGTGCAGCGCCTGCCGCGAGATCGACGCTGACCGCTACATCGACTACGTGGAGCTGGACGCCGCGTCCAACCGCAGCATCGATGAGATCCGCGAGCTGATCGAGCGCGCGGCCTACAAGCCCAGCGTCGGCCGCTTCAAGGTCTTCATGATCGACGAGGCGCACCAGCTCACCAAGGACGCTTTCAACGCCTTGCTCAAGACGCTGGAAGAGCCGCCGGACTACCTCAAGTTCGTGCTGGCCACCACCGACCCCGAGAAAATGCTGCCCACGGTGTTGAGCCGCTGCCTGCAGTTCAATCTGCGGCCGATGGCACCCCAGACCGTGGCCGAGCACCTGTCGCAGATCCTGGCGGCCGAGGGCGTGCCGGTGGATGCCGGCGCGCTGCGGCTGCTGTCGCGCGCGGCCCGCGGCTCCATGCGCGACGGTCTGTCGCTGACCGACCAGGCCATTGCCTATGGCGGCGGCCAGTTGGAAGAATCCGCCGTGCGCGCCATGCTCGGCACCGTGGACCGCCGCCACGCCCAGCGCCTGGTCGAGGCCCTGGCGGCCCGCGATGGGCAGGCCTTGCTGCAAGAGTCCGAGGCCTTGCGCGGCCAGGGCTTGTCGGCGGCTGGCACGCTGGAAGAGATGGCCCGGCTGCTGCAGCAGATGGCCGTGGCCCAGGCGGTGCCCGGCGCGCTCGATGAATCTGACCCCGAAGCCCAGGCCGCCCAGGCCATGGCCGGATTGCTGGCGCCCGACGAGGTGCAGTTGCTCTACAGCATGGTGCTGCACGGCCGGGCCGAGCTGAGCCTGGCACCCGACGACTACGCCGGCTTGGTGATGGTGCTGCTGCGCTTCATGGCGTTTCCGCCATCGGGCGGCGGTGCGCCGCGCCCGGCTGCGCCCAAGCCCGCTGCGGCGCTGGCCATCTCACCAGCCAGCGCGGTGGCCGCCGTGCCGGTGGCGGCGCCCCTGCCCAAAGTGCCCACGCCGCTGCCGCGCCCGGTGGCTGCGGCAGAGGTTCGTCGGCCGGCTCCGGTGGCGGCGCCAGCGCCGGCACCGGCTCCCCAGGCTCAACCCACCCCGCCAGCGCCGGCGGCCGCCAGCCGGCCGGCCGTGCAACGCGCTGCCCCGGCCGACGACGAGCCGCCGCCCTGGATGGACGAGGCACCATTCGAGGGCGAGGCCTTGCCCGCGGCCCCAACCCGCGCAATCCGCCCAGCCTTGGCGGCACGCGAGCCCGGGCCTGAGTCGGTCGCCGTTCCGCCCAGCCCTTCCAGCTCCAGCGCCCCGATCAGTCTGCCAAGCCCTGCACAAGCTGCAGGCCTGGACGCGCTGCGCGTGCAGCGCACGCCACTGGGCGATCGCTGGGCCGAAGCCGTTGCTGCCATGCAGGCGGCGGGCGGCCTGGTGGCGCTGGTGCGAGAACTGGCCATGCAGGCCGAGCTGACCGCGGTGGACGAAGCCGCAGGCGCGACCTGCTGGCAGCTGAAAGTGGAGCGGGAGACGCTGCGCTCTGCCAGTCTGGTCGACAAGCTCAAGGCCGCCTTGCAGAACGTGCAGGGCAGTCCGGTGACGCTGGAGGTGGTCCCGGGCATCGCGCAAGACTCTCCCGCCCGCCGCGAGGCCGAACATGCGGCACTGCGCCAGCGCCATGCCGAGATGGTGATCCAATCCGATCCTCTGGTGCAATCGCTGCTGGCGCAGTTTTCGACCGCACGCATCGTTTCCGGCTCGATCAAGCCTGTCTGATCAGCCCACTTCACTCCACAAAACTCGAAAGGAATCTGCCCATGATGAAGGGACAACTCGCCGGCTTGATGAAGCAAGCCCAGGCCATGCAGGAAAACCTCAAGCGCGCGCAGGACGAACTGGCGCTGATCGAGGTCGAAGGCCAGTCCGGCGCAGGCCTCGTCAAGGTGTTAATGACCTGCAAGAACGACGTCAAGCGCGTGACCATCGACCCCAGCCTGCTGGCCGATGACAAGGACATGCTGGAGGATCTGGTGGCTGCGGCGTTCAACGACGCCGTGCGCCGCGCCGAGGCCCTGAGCCAGGAAAAGATGGGCAAGCTGACGGCCGGCATGCCGCTGCCGCCCGGCATGAAGATGCCTTTCTGAGCGCGCCACGACCTT
>CALRVU010000333.1:0-4714 GCA_943371685.1 Bordetella parapertussis
CAGCATCACCACCACGATCATCAGAAAGGCCGCGATGAGCAGGCCCGCCGACAGCGGACGGGTCATGAAAGTCGACCAGTCACCCCGAGACAGCAGCAAGGCGCGGCGCAGGTTCTCTTCCATCATCGGGCCCAGGATGAAGCCCAGCAGCAAAGGCGCCGGCTCGCAACCCAGCTTGAAGAAGATGTAACCCACCAGACCGAAGCCGGCCGCCATGTAGACGTCGAAATTATTGTTGTTCAGCGTGTACAGGCCGATGCAGCAGAAGGTCAGGATGGCCGGGAACAGCAGGCGGTAGGGCACGGTCAGCAGCTTGATCCAGATGCCGATCAGCGGCAGGTTCAGGATCACCAGCATCAGGTTGCCGATCCACATCGAGGCGATCAGGCCCCAGAACAGCTCGGGGTTGCTGGTCATCACCTGCGGGCCGGGCTGGATGCCCTTGATGGTCATCGCACCCACCATCAGCGCCATCACCGCGTTGGGCGGAATGCCCAGGGTCAGCATGGGGATGAAGCTGGTCTGCGCGCCGGCATTGTTGGCGGCCTCAGGGCCGGCCACACCGCGGATGTTGCCCTGGCCGAAAGGCACCTCGTCCTTGCGGCCGCGGGTCTTCTTCTCCAGCGTGTAGGCCGCAAACGAAGCCAGCAGCGCGCCGCCGCCGGGCAGCACGCCCAGGATGGAGCCCAGCGTGGTGCCGCGCAAGACCGCCGGGAAGGCATCCTTGAAGTCCTGGAAAGTCGGCCACAGGCCCTTCACGTCCTTGGTGAAGACCTCGCGCTGCTCGGCCGGACGACCCAGATTGGCAATGATCTCGGCAAAGCCGAACACGCCCATGGCGATGGTCACGAAGTTGATGCCGTCGGTCAGCTCGGCGATGTCGAAGCTGTAGCGCGGTGTGCCCGAGATCACGTCGGTGTTGATCTGACCCAGCAGCAGGCCCAGCAAGATCATCGAGATGGCCTTGACCAGCGAGCCCGAGGCCAGCACCACGGCGCCGATCAGGCCCAGCGTCATCAGCGAGAAGTACTCGGCCGGGCCGAACTTGAAGGCCAGTTCGGTCAAGGGCGGTGCAAAGGCCGCGATGATGATCGTGCCCACGCAACCCGCAAAGAATGAGCCCAGACCGGCCGCAGCCAGCGCCGCACCCGCACGGCCCTTGCGCGCCATCTGGTAGCCGTCAATGGCCGTGACCACCGAGCTGGACTCGCCCGGCACGTTGATCAGGATGGCGGTGGTCGAGCCACCGTACTGGGCGCCGTAATAGATGCCGGCCAGCATGATCAGCGCCGGCGTGGCATCCAGCGAGTAGATGCTGGGCAGCAGCATGGCGATGGTGGCCACCGGGCCCAGGCCCGGCAGCACGCCGATCAGGGTGCCCAGAATGGCGCCGCCCAATGCGTAAAGCAGGTTGGTGACGGTGAAGGCGACCTGGAAACCCAGGCCCAGATTGTTCAGCAGATCCATGTCACAGCCCTCACTGACCTGCGCCGAACACCGTCGGCCACAGCGGAATGGTCAGGCTCAGGCCGACCACGAAAACACCCCACGACAAGAGCGTGAGCACCACGGCATTCAGGATCGCTCCCTTCCAGCTGAACTCCTGACTGGCCAGGCTGGACATGATGATCAGCACCGGCAGCGAGATCAGCATGCCCAGGCGCGGCAAAGCCGCACCGAACACCAGCACGGAGCCAAGAATGATCAACAGTGGCCGCCAGGCGAAACCACCCACCGGGTCGCCGTCAGCCGTCTCGATGGTCAAGGACTTGAACATCACCACCGAGCCCAACAGCGCCATCAGCACGCCCAGGCCGAAGGGAAAGTAGCCCGGGCCAGGACGGGCCGAGCTGCCAAAGCTGTACTCGGTGGCGCCCCAGGCGAAGGCAACGCCGACCGACAGGAACATCAGTCCGGACCAGAAATCCTTCTGACTTTTGATTTTCACGAGCGTCTCCTCGAGAGATTGGGTTGCGGCGAATTCTAGGCAGCCCACTCTGGCAAAACGCTGTGGAATACGCGTACGGTCGCGTCCCGCGCTAGCCCTCCCAGCGGGGTGTGCAGCGCAGCACTTCTTCCAGCGTGGTCACGCCTTCGGCCACCTTGGCCAGGCCCGCCAGACGCAGCGGCCGCAGGCCTTGCGCGGCGGCGTGGCGGCGCAGGCGGGCAGCGTCGAGCTGCGGATGGATGGCCGTATGGTGTCCTTCGTCCAGCACCATCAGCTCGTACAGGGCCGCCCGGCCGCGGTAACCCGTGCCGCGGCAGACCGGGCAACCCACGGCCTTGTGCGGCCGCATCGGGCCGATCAGGCTCCAAGGCTGGGCCTGTTCGGCCATCAGGGCCGGCGTCACGGCCAGATCGGGCGCACCGCAGGCCGAGCACAAGGTGCGCGCCAGCCGCTGGGCCAGCACGCCGATGACGGTGGCCGAGATCAGGTAGGGCGGCACACCCAGATCGATCAACCGGGTAATGGCCGAGGGCGCATCGTTGGTGTGCAGGGTCGAGAACACCAGGTGGCCGGTGAGCGCGGCCTGGATGGCCATCTCGGCGGTTTCCAGGTCGCGGATCTCGCCGACCATGATGATGTCCGGGTCCTGCCGCATCAGGGCCCGCAGGCCCTCGGCAAAACCCAGGTCGACCACCGGCTGCACCTGGGTCTGGTTGAAGGCGGGTTCGATCATCTCGATCGGATCCTCCACCGTGCAGACATTGACCTGGTCTGTGGCCAGTTTCTTGAGCGTCGAGTAGAGCGTCGTGGTCTTGCCCGAGCCGGTCGGACCGGTGACCAGGATGATGCCGTGGGGCCGTTCGATCAGTTCGCGCCAGCGCTGCGCCTCGTCGGGCGAAAAGCCCAGCGCATCGAAAGGCTTGTCGGCCGCACCCGGGTCAAAGATGCGCATCACCACCTTCTCGCCAAAGGCGGTAGGCAAGGTGGACAAGCGCATTTCCACCTCATTGCCGCCGCCCGGCGTGCCGTCGGGCCGGCGAGTCTTGATGCGGCCGTCCTGCGGGCGCCGGCGCTCGATCACGTCCATCCGGCCCAGCAGCTTGATGCGCGCGGTCATCGCCGCCATCACGGTCTGGGGCACCTGGTGCACAGTGTGCAGCACGCCGTCGATGCGAAAGCGGATGGCCCCGGTGTCGCGGCGTGGCTCCAGGTGGATGTCGCTGGCGCGCTGCTCGAAGGCGTACTGCCAGAGCCAATCCACGATCTGCACCACGCCCTGATCGTTGGCGTCCAGGTTGTCCTTGGACTTGAGATCAACCAGCTGCTCGAAGCTGTGCTTGGCGCCGGTGTCGGCATTGCTGCGTCGGGCCGCACGCACGCTCTGGGCCAATTGGTAGAACTCACCCGTGTAGCGGATCAGCTCGTCAGGCGCCACCAGCACCAGGCGCACCTTGCGCCGGGTGTGGGCCTCGATCTCGGCCACCCAGCCCACCTCGAAAGGCTCGCAGGTGGCGATCGTCACCTCGCTGGGCGTCACGGCGATCGGCAGGGCCTTGCGGCTTTCGGCATAGGCCTGGGACATCACCTCCTGCACGCGGCTGGCCTCGACCCGCAACGGGTCGATCTTGAGCACGGGCAGCTTGAAGCGCTGGCCCAGCCAGGCGACCAGGCTTTCCACCGTGATGGCGATCTCGCTGCGCTGGTCCACCAGACCGGCGCCACCCAGGCGCAACAGCGGATGCAGGCTGGAGCCGGCCTGGCCAAAACGCCGTGCCAGCCGATCGGCCTCCTCAGGGCTGAGCACGCCGTCATCGCGCAGCCACTTCAGCAGCTGGCGCATCTGCAGCAGGCCCACCGGCGGCATGGCGGGGCGTTCGGGGGTCGAGGTCACGACAGACATGGGGCGGGCGTCCAGGGGATCTACAGCGGTGGATTCAAGTGCAGCGGTCGGCGGTCAGTCGATCAGCAACGCGGGGTCGAGCGGCTGCACCATGCGCAACCACTTGCGCGCCGGCAGGCCGAACTTCTGCTCGATGTGGGCGGCGCGGTCGGTCAAGGTCTCGCGGTCAGGCACGGTCACGCCGCGGGCGGCGACGATCACCGTGTTGCCCTCCTTGGTCGGCCGCAGGCTCCAGACCTGGTCCAGACCAAAGACCCGGGCAATGCGCGCGGCGCTGCGGCCAAAGCTCGATGCGCGGCCGAACAGGTTGACCGTCATCAGCCCACCCTCGTCCAGCACGTCTCGGCAAGCGGCATAGAAGTCCTCGTCGTCCAGCACCGGGGCCGCGGCGTCGTGGTCGTAGAGGTCGACGTTGAGCACCTGCGCGCTGTGGCGCTGGGCCGGTTCGCGCACCCAGCGGTCGGCGTCCTCGTTGCGCACCGTCAGCAGCCGGTCATCGTCGCCCAGCCGGAACCAGAGCCGGCAGGCGTGGATCACCGTCGGGTTGATCTCGACCACGGTGGTCTTCATCTTCAACACCTTGTGCGAGAAGCGGGTGATGGCCGCTGCGCCCAGGCCGAGCTGCACGGCATGGCCCTCGGTCAACACTTCGGTGGGCCGCCACAGCATCCAGGCCATCATGCGCTGGATGTACTCCAGCTCCAGCTGATGGGGCTTGGACAGGCGCATGGCGCCCTGGATCCAGATCGAATCCAGGTGCAGATAGCGCACACCGTCATATTCGGACATGGTGGCGCCCACCATCTCGGGCGTTTTCTTCAGGCTCATCGCATCATTCCAACAGATCGCAGGCGGCAAACACCTCG
>CALRVU010000334.1:0-4709 GCA_943371685.1 Bordetella parapertussis
GGCGCTTCAGAGGCGCGGTAGTGCTCGACGCTGACGCGGATCACGCCCTCCTGGGGCGAGCGCAGCGTCACGGTCAAGGTGGGGCCCTGCAACGTGTCGCCACGGTGCTTGATGGGGCGCGAGGTGGCCAGCACGACCACATGGTCGCCGTGGTTCTCCACGGCATAGGCCTCGCTGGCGTAGTGTGCAGCTGCGCCAGGCTGCAGCAGCCACTGCCCGTCAGTGAACTTCATGGAATGTCCTTGGATGGGGTCGGCGAAGGATCAGAGGTAGCTGTTGACCAGCGCTTCCAGCCACTCTTGCTTGCCCGAGCGCGGCTGCGGCTCCACATCGCCCTTGTGGACCCAGGCGGCCAGGTCGTCGAGCGAGCGCTTGCCGTTCAGGATGGACTTGCCCAGCGCACCGTTCCAGCCGGCATAGCGGTCGGCGACGAACTTGTCGAGCGCGCCGTCGGCAATCATCTGCTCGGCCACCAGCAGGGCCCGGGCGCACAGGTCCATGGCGCCGGCGTGGCCGATGATCAGGTCATCGGGGTCGATGGACTGGCGACGGATCTTGGCATCGAAGTTCAGGCCACCGCTGGTGAAGCCGCCCCCCTTGACGATGTAGTACATGGCCAGGGCCATCTGCGGCAGGTTGTTGGGGAACTGGTCGGTGTCCCAGCCCAGCAGCTCGTCGCCACGGTTCATGTCGATGCTGCCGAAGATGCCCAGCGACTGCGCAGTGACGATCTCGTGCTCGAAACTGTGGCCGGCCAGCAGCGCGTGGTTCTGCTCCAGGTTGACGGCGACTTCCTTCTCCAGGCCGTAGCGCTTGAGGAAGCCGTACACGGTGGCGGTGTCGAAGTCGTACTGGTGCTTGGTCGGCTCGGCCGGCTTGGGCTCGATCAGCAACATGCCCTTGAAGCCGATCTTGTGCTTGTGCTCAACCACCAGCTGGAAGAAGCGGCCGAGCTGGTCAAGCTCGCGCTTCATGTCGGTGTTGAGCAGGGTCTCGTAGCCCTCGCGGCCACCCCACAGCACATAGTTCTCGCCACCCAGCTCGTGGGTCATCTCCATCACGTTCTTGACCTGCGCCGCGCCGTAGGCAAAGACCTCGGGATCGGGGTTGGTGGCCGCGCCGCTCATGAAGCGGCGGTTGGAGAACAGATTGGCCGTGCCCCAGAGCAGCTTGACGCCGGTCTCGTCCATCTTGCGGGCAAACACCTCGCCCACCCGGCGCACATTGAGGTTGCTCTCCTTGAGCGTGGCGCCCTCGGGGGCGATGTCGCGGTCATGGAAGGTGAAGTACGGCGCGTTCAGCTTGGTGAACAGGTCGAAGGCCACATCGGCCTTGGCAAAGGCCTGCTGCATTGGATCGCCACCGGCGGCATGCCAGGGGCGGTTGAAGGTGTCGCCACCGAAGGGGTCTGTGCCTTGCCAGACGAAGCTGTGCCAGTAGCAGACGGCAAAGCGCAGGTGGTCGGCCATGCGCTTGCCCAGCACCAGGCGCTCCGGGTCATACCAGCGGTAGGCCAGCGGCTGGCGCTCGGTGGGCTTCCATTTCGGGCCGGCAAAGCGCACCGGCTCCTGCAAGCTGAAGTAGCTGCTGGGGGCGGTTGCGGCAGCGGCCGCCTTGACTTTGGACTTGGCCTGGGCGGCCGGCTTGCTGGCGGCTTTGGGCGCTGCTTTGCTGGAAGCTTTGGGGGTTTTCTGCGTCGGCATGATGGGCTTTCAGGTGAAATCTCTCGCGTGCAGCGCCAGGCGCTGCCAGCGAGCGTGTTGCTCGGTGTGCCGGCGCTGGGCGTCGGCACGGGGTTCAAAACTGCGCAGGCGCTGCGCCGGGCGGGCCACTTCCAGGCCGGCACCCGCGGCCATGCGGGCCAGTCGGGCGGCGCCCAGGGCACCGCCGTGTTCGCTCTCGGCCACCTGGTGCAGCGGCAGGCCCAGCACATCGGACAAGACCTGCACCCAATGGGCAGACCGTGCCCCGCCGCCCACCACACTGGCCTCGCGCAGGGTGGTGCCGGCATCGGCCAGGGCGGCCTGGCAGTCGCGCAGCGCATAGGCCACGCCTTCCAGCACGGCCTGGGTCATGCCGGCGCGGGGCGTGTCAGCGCCCAGGCGGGCAAAGCCGCCGCGCAGGGCCGCGTTGTTGTGCGGTGTGCGCTCGCCCGCCAGGTAGGGCGCAAAAAAGGCCGCGGATGCTTCGGGCCGCTGCGACCAGCTTTCAGCCTCGGCCACCAATTGCGCCTCAGGCAAGCCGCACACGGATGACCACCAAGCCAGCGACGAGGCCGCATTGATCAGCACGCCCATCTGGTGCCAGGTGCCGGGCACGGCATGGCAGAACGCATGAACGGCGCGCGCCGGATTGGGTGCAAAGCCGGCGGTGGTGGCCCAGAGCACGCCCGAGGTGCCCAGCGAGACGAACGCATCGCCCGGGCGCACGGCGCCCACGCCTACGGCGCCGGCTGCGCAGTCGCCCGCCCCGCCCGCCACCAGGGGTGGCCGCTTGAAGCCCCAGCGCGCGGTGCAGGCCGCACTCAGCGCCGCGCCGGGCGCACTGCCCTCCACCAGGCGCGGCATCTGCGCCTCGCTCAGGCCCGTGGCCGCCAGCGCCTGGGCCGACCAGCGGCGCTGCGCCACGTCCAGCCACAGCGTGCCGGAGGCGTCGGACATTTCCTCGACGAACTCGCCCGTCAGCTTCCAGGCCAGCCAGGCCTTGGGCAACAGCACCTTGGCAATGCGGGCAAAAACCTCGGGCTCGTGCTCGCGCACCCACAGCAGCTTGGGCGCGGTAAAGCCCGGCATGGCCAGGTTGCCCGTGACTTGCCGCGAGGCGGGCCAGGCCGCCTCAAAGGCTGCACACTGGGCCTGGCTGCGGCCGTCGTTCCACAAGATGCAAGGGCGCAGGGTCAGGCCCTCGGCATCGATCAGGGTGGCGCCATGCATCTGCCCGGACAGTGCAATGGCCTCCACCTCGGACAGGGCCGCCGGCGCCCGCTCGCGCAGTTCATCCAGGCCCGAGCAGGCGGCTTGCCACCAGCTCTCCGGGTCTTGCTCGCTGTGGCCGGGGGCGGGCCGCTGCACCGTCAAGGGCCGGCTGCAGGCGGCAATGATGTGGTCGTCGTCACCCACCAGCGCCAGCTTCAGCGCCGTGGTGCCCAGGTCCATGCCCAGTGTGATCACGGCAGGTTGTCCTTCAGATAGATTTCAATGCGGATGCGCTCTTGCTCGAACAGCAGGCGCTCCCGCGAGAGTTGAGCCAGCGCCACCCGGCAGGCTGAGCGCACTTCATGCGCCGCGTCCTGGTTGATGACGGCATGGGCAGCGCCCTCCAGCAGCGCGCGGCGGGCATGACTGGTCAGCTCATGGCAGACCCAGATCACCCGGCCGGCCGCGCCGGCCGATTGCAGGGCCGCGTGGATGCCCCGGTTGCCGGCGCCGATGCTGTAGAGACCGACCAGATCAGGATGCTGGCGCAGCAGATCGGCCACGAGTTGCTCGGTGCGCGCGGATTCATCGTGGCCCACCAGCGGCGTCAGCAGATCGAGCCGCGGGTGCTCGACCTCCATCACCTGGCGGAAGCCGAACAGCCGGTCGGCATGGTCGCGCAGCGAACGCGAGCCCATCACCACCCCCACCGGCCCGCTGCGCTGACCACAGAAGCCCCCCAGCAAGTTGGCGGCGGTGCGGCCGGCGGCCACGTTGTCGATGCCGACGAAATGCGAGCGACCGCGGGCCTGCACATCCGAGACCAGCGTGACCACGCAGATTCCGGCGGCCACCAGCTCCTCGATCGCGGCGCGGACCAGCGGATGCTCCTGCACCATCAGCACCAGGGCGTCGCACTGGCCCTTGAGCGCGAGGATGGCCGCCGCCGCAGCCACCGGCGAAAACGCATCGGTGGTCCGCAGTTCGGCTCGGGCCCGCTGCTCCTGCAACCAGGGTCCGAGCGCTTGAACTTCGGTGCGCAGCAGCTCGACGAAGCTGTTGCCGCCTTCGGGCAACAGGAACATCAGCCGCCAGGCGCGCGGCCGGGCCAAGCGGGCCGCCGCAGGGTCCGGGCGGTAAGCCAGCTGCTCCACCGCATCGCGCACCTTCTGGATGGTCTTCTCGCGCACACCGGGCCGGTTGTTCAAGACCCGGTCGACCGTGGCCAAGCTGACGCCGGCCGCCTGAGCCACGTCTTCCAGCCGCACTGCGGCCTCTCGGTCGCCTGATCTTGAGGAGCTTGTCATGTCTTTTGAGGTACGCACCTCATTCTAGTCAGACAGCGTTGTCATCGGTAGCCCCGAAAACGGCCTTCAAGCTCATGGAATACCCGCAGGCGGGCGTTCAGTGGGGCGTCACCCGCCGGCGGCCCGGTCGGCGATCTGACTCAAGTCAGCCGCCGACTTGCTCGGGCCAGCGCTGAAACCGGCCCGCCTGCGGATCAGTTCCGTGCGACGCGCCGATAGAAGTCATCAATCGCCTCGACCATCTGCGAGAGTCCGGGCTGCTCCAGTGGATAGTGCCCGGCGCGTTCGAGCATCACCGTCCTCACCGGAACCTTCTGCACTCGCTTCAAGAAGGGCTCGCTGAGGTGCAAGGGTGTCCACCGGTCCTCTGCAGGCTGTGTCAGCAGAATCGGGCAGACATCGAAGTCTTCCGGCCGGACCAGCGGCTGGTAGCTGAGGTATGAATCCAGAAAGGCCATGGTCATGGCATTGCCGGCCGAGCGCTTGT
>CALRVU010000335.1:0-4702 GCA_943371685.1 Bordetella parapertussis
GGCGGTTCACCCTCAGCGCAAGGCACGTTCAACTCAGGGGTGTTGAAACTGGTGGGCAGCGCATTGAGCACGGCACTCGGATCGGCCGCACGCGACAGGATCTCCAGCAGGCGAGCCGCCGTGTACATGGCGTCATCAAAGCCGTACCAACGCTCGGCGAAGAAGATGTGGCCGCTCATCTCGCCCGCGATGGGGGCGCCGGTTTCCTTGAGCTTGGCCTTGACCAGCGAGTGGCCGGTCTTCCACATCAAGGGCACGCCACCGGCCGCCTTGATGGCTGGCGCCAGGCGCTGGCTGCACTTCACGTCATAGATGATCGTGCCACCCTTGACGCGCTCCAGGATGTCGCGCGCGAACAGCACCAGTTGACGGTCCGGATAGATGATCTGGCCATCTTTGGTGACCACGCCCAGGCGGTCACCGTCGCCGTCGAAGGCCAGGCCCAGTTCAGCGTCGGTGGCATGCACGACCTTGATCAGGTCGGCCAGGTTCTCGGGCTTGGACGGATCGGGATGGTGGTTCGGGAAGTCGCCGTCAACCTTGGAGTAGAGGTCGATCACTTCGCAACCCAGGGCCTTCAGGATGGCCGGGCCGGTGGCGCCAGGAATGCCGTTGCCGGAGTCGACCACGATCTTCATCGGCCGGGCAAGTTTGCAGTCGCCGGTGATGCGGGCGGTGTACTCGGGCACGATGTCCATCGCGCCGATGCGGCCCTTGCCCTTCTTGTAGTCTTCGGCCTCGATGCGCTTGCGCAGGTTCTGGATCTCTTCACCATAGATGGCGCGGCCAGCCAGCACCATCTTGAAGCCGTTGTAGTCCTTGGGGTTGTGGCTGCCCGTGACCTGGATGCCGCTGGTGCAGCCGAAAGCCGCCCGGGTGGCAGCCACGTAATAGACCATGGGGGTGGTGACGGCACCGATGTCGACCACATCCAGGCCGGTCGACGCCAGACCGCGCATCAACGCAGCCACCAGACCCGGGCCTGACAGGCGACCGTCACGACCGACCACCACGGCCTTTTCGCCGGCCTTCAAGGCCTCGGTCCCGAAGGCCCGACCCAGGTGCTCGGCGAGCTTCTCGTTCAGGCTGGTGCCCACGATGCCGCGAATGTCGTAGGCCTTGAAGATGGAAGCATTGACTTGCATGAGTAGCAGATCCTTGGCACGGGAAAGTGGTTGGGGGTAATCCTCGATTGTAGAGAAGGCCGTCGGTCAGTGGCCCGTCATTTGAACCGGCTGACAACCGGGCTTGCCAATCAGCGCGCCCACCGTCGATTCGTCGCGCAGAACGGCCCGGCCCAAGTGGGTTTGCCTACACTCAGCGACCATGAACCCCAGCGCAAGACTCCCGACCCGCGGCCTGCTCCGTGCTTCCTGGCAAGCCTGGTGGGCACAGGACTTCCGACCGGTCGGACCGCTGTGGTTGCGGCTGGCCTGGACGCTGGTGTTCTGCCTGGCCTGCGCCGTCGTCTTCACCGTTCTGGGCTTCGCCCTGTTCGCCAGCGGGGAAGGCGCCTGGCGCAATCTGTCGGGCTGGGTGTACTGGTACGGCATCAATCTGCGCATCAGCCTGTGCATCGGGCTGATGATTCATCTGCTGCATGAAGTCTCAGCCCGACTGATCGGCCGGGCGCGGCTGCGCAATCTGGGCAGGCTCGGGCGCGGGATCTACTTCGCCGTCATTCCTCAAGTCGGCGTGCTCATCGGTGGGCCCGTCGGCCTCTGGTGGGGCACTGGCGAGTGGAGGCCCTTCATCAGCTTCGGCGATGGCAATCTCGTTGCGGCCGGACTGCTGATGACCGTGCTCACCGGTGGCCTCGCCTGGCTGTTCTTCTCGGCCAAGGCCCGCCAGATCCAGGCCGAACGACAAGCCGCCGAAGCCGCGCTGAGGTTGCTGCAGGGGCAGATCGAACCGCACTTCCTCTTCAACAGTCTGGCCAATGTGGTGAGCCTGATCGAGGTTGAGCCCGCCCGTGCAAGAGCCCTGCTCGAGAGCTTCATCGCCTACTTGCGGGCATCGCTGAGTGGCCTGCGCCAGGCCGACCGCACCCTGGCCGACGAATTGACCCTGGTGAGCACCTACCTGGATGTGCTGGGCCACCGCATGAGCGAGCGACTGCAGATCAAGATCGATGTGCCGGAGGCGCATCGGCACTGGCCGCTGCCTGCGCTGCTGCTGCAACCGCTGGTGGAGAACGCCATTCACCACGGCCTGGAGCCCAAGATCGAAGGCGGAACCGTGCAGATCAGCAGTCAGGTCGCCGGCTCGCGCTGGCTGCTGCGCGTTGACGACGATGGCATGGGGCTGGACACACCCAACCAGCGGCCAGGAACCGGAACCGCCCTGGCCAACATCCGGCAGCGCCTGCTTCAGCAGATGGACGGCGATGCCAGCCTGACCGTCGAAGCGCTGCCCGGCGGTGGGGCCCGATCGCAACTGGACCTGCCCTGCCCCGTTCTGCCCACGCATTGAGTCCCCCAGAGTCCACCAGCGACCGAACACCATGACGCAGCAACCCACCGCCCTGATTGCCGACGATGAACCCCATCTGGCCCGGTTTCTGACCGAGCAGCTGACCCAGCTCTGGCCCGAGCTGCGAATCGTCGGACAAGCCCGCAACGGTGTCGAGGCCGCGCGCATGATCGCGGACCTTCAACCCGACCTGGCCTTCCTCGACATCCGCATGCCCGGACTCAGCGGTCTGGAAGTGGCCCAGGGCATCGAAGGCGCGACCCAGGTGGTGTTTGTCACCGCCTACGATCAGTTCGCGGTCGAGGCGTTCGAACGCGCTGCGCTGGACTACCTGCTCAAGCCGGTCAGCGACGCTCGGCTGCGCCAGACCCTGGCGCGCGTGCAGGCCAGCCTGAACCAGGGCACGGCCACTGACGACGCCCGCATGGCCCAGGCGCTGAACCAGTTGCAGGGCAGCACGGCGACGCCCGCCGAACGGCTGCGCTGGATCCGCGCCAGTGCCGGCGAAACCACCTTCCAGGTTCCCGTGGCCGACGTGGTGTTCTTCGAGGCCGACGAAAAATACACTGTCGTCCACACCGCGCAGCGCCAGCACCTGATCCGCACCCCCATCGCCGAACTGGCCGCCCGGCTCGACCCGGATCAGTTCTGGCAGGTGCACCGCGCCACCTTGATCAACCTGGACTGGCTGGAAAGCAGCCGCCGCGATGACGCCAGCCGGCTGTGGCTGAAGCTGCGTGGCGTGACCCGCGAGCTGCCTGTCTCACGCGCCTATGTGCACCTGTTCAAGGCCATGTAGGGCCGATCCACAGGTCCGGAAACGGCGAGCGGCGCGCTGCCCGGCCCCTATCATCGGACCATGTTTGCAGATGAGTCACCGCTGGATCCAGACGCCGCCTACCGCGCCCTGAGCACCCGCGACCCGCGCTTTGACGGGCGATTTTTCGTCGCCGTCAGTTCCACCGGCATCTATTGCCGGCCGGTTTGCCGGGTCAGGCTGCCCAAGGCCGCCAACTGCCGCTTCTTCAGCCACGCGGCCGGCGCCGAGAAGGCGGGCTACCGCCCCTGCATGCGCTGCCGGCCCGAGCTGGCGCCCGGTCTGTCGCGCACCGACACACCACGCACCCTGGCACGCAGCGCGGCCTTGCTGATCGAACAAGCCGTGGCCTCCGGCGAGACCCTGGCCATGCCGGCCCTGGCCAACCGGCTGGGCGTCACCGACCGGCACCTGCGTCGCATCTTCATGGCCGAGCATGGCGTATCCCCGCTGGACTGGCTGGCCACCCAGCGCCTGTTGCTGGCCAAGCAACTGCTCACCGACACCGGCCTGCCGATGACCGAGATCGCAGCCGCCAGCGGCTTTGCCAGCCTGCGCCGCTTCAACGCCGCCTTTGCCGAGCAATACCGGATGGCGCCCAGCGCGCTGCGCAAGCGCAGCAGCCCGCATGCGGCCGGCGACACGCTCGCGTTCAGCCTGGCGTGGCGCGGCCGGTACGACACCGCCGCCATGCAGGCCTTTCTGGGTGCCCGACCGCTGCCGGGTGTTGAGGGCTGCGATGGCCCGAATTGGCATCGAACCTTGGCCCTGGACCACGGCGGGCAGCGGCTGCGGGGCTGGTTCAGCCTGCACTGGGACGACGCCGCCAACCTGGTGCGGGTCAGGCTGTCCGCCAGCCTGACGCCTGCGCTGGGCGCCGTGCAGCAGCGCCTGCGCCACTTGCTGGACCTGGACACCGACACCGAGGTGATCGAAGCCGCGCTGCACAGCCTGCCGTGCCCGCCGCGTGCCGGCCTGCGCTTGCCGGGCTGCATGGATGGTTTCGAAACCACGGTGCGCATCATCCTGGGCCAGCAGGTGACCGTGGCGGCCGCCTGCACCTTGGCCGGTCGCCTGGTGCAGCGCCTGGGCGAGCCGATCAGCACGCCGATCGCCGGGCTGAGCCATCTGTTCCCGACGCCCGAAGCCATCGCCTCGGCGGACCCGGCCGACATCGGCACCTTGGGCATCGTGCGCAGCCGGGTGGGCGCCCTGCAGGCCGTGGCTCGTGCGGTGGTCGACGGCCGTCTGCGGCTGCACCCGGCCGAGCCCATGGCGCCCTTGCTGGCTGACCTGTTGGCCTTGCCCGGCATCGGCCCCTGGACGACTGAACTGGTGGCCATGCGCGTCCTGGGTTGGCCTGATGCCTTTCCTGCCAGCGATGTGGGCGTGATCCAGGCGCTGGGCGGTCTG
>CALRVU010000336.1:0-4681 GCA_943371685.1 Bordetella parapertussis
ACAAGTGGAACGGCGGCTGGATCCGCAAGGCCAACGGCAGCATCGAGCCGCGCCAGGGGGGCAAGTGGAAGCTCTTGATGAAGATCTTCGCCAACCCCAACTTGCCGCAGATCGACGACTACTACGAGCCTTTCACTTTCGATTACGACCACCTGCAATCGGCGCCTGAGATGCAGCACGCGCCGACTGCGCGGCCGCGCAGCCTGATCACAGGCAAGCGCATGGAGAAGATCGAATGGGGGCCGAACTGGGAAGAGATCCTGGGCGGTGAGTTCAGCAAGCGCAGCAAGGACCAGAACTTCGAAGACATCCAGAAGGACATCTACGGCCAGTTCGAGAACACCTTCATGATGTATCTGCCGCGCCTTTGCGAGCACTGCCTGAACCCGGCGTGCGTGGCGTCCTGCCCGTCAGGAAGCATCTACAAGCGCGAGGAAGACGGCATCGTCCTGATCGACCAGGACAAGTGCCGCGGCTGGCGCATGTGTGTCAGCGGCTGCCCCTACAAGAAGATCTACTACAACTGGAAGAGCGGCAAAGCCGAGAAGTGCATCTTCTGCTACCCGCGCATCGAGGCCGGCCAGCCTACCGTGTGCAGCGAGACCTGCGTGGGCCGCATCCGCTACCTGGGCGTGCTGCTGTACGACGCCGACCGCATCCAGGAGGCGGCCAGTGTCGAGCATGACAAGGACCTGTACCAGGCCCAGCTCGACATCTTCCTGGATCCGAACGATCCCAAGGTCATTGCCCAGGCGCGCCTGGACGGCATTCCGGACAACTGGATGGACGCGGCCCGCAACAGCCCGGTCTACAAGATGGCGGTGGAGTGGAAGGTGGCTCTGCCGCTGCACCCTGAGTACCGCACGCTGCCCATGGTCTGGTACGTGCCGCCACTGTCGCCCATCACCGCTGCGGCCAACGCCGGCCATGTCGGTACCAATGGCGAGATCCCCGACGTCAACCAACTGCGCATCCCCGTCAAATACCTGGCCAATCTGTTGACGGCCGGCGACACCGCGCCGGTGGTGCGTGCGCTGGAGCGCATGCTGGCCATGCGTGCCTACCAGCGGTCCAAGCATGTCGACGGCGCAGCCAATTTTGCCGCCATCAACCAGGTGGGCGTCAGCGTGGCGCAGGTGGAAGACATGTATCAGGTGATGGCCATCGCCAACTACGAGGACCGTTTCGTCATCCCGACCACGCACCGGGAGTACGCCGAGAACGCCTTCAATGTCCGCGGTGGATGCGGTTTCAGCTTTGGCAATGGCTGCAGCGAAGGAACGACCGAAACCAGTCTTTTTGGCAGCGAGAAGAAGCGCACCATTCCCATCAAGGCGGGGGTCTGACATGAGCCTCTTCAAATCGGCACCGACAACCGCCACCAAGACGCTGCGCGTACTGGCCCACCTGCTGAGCTATCCAGACGCCGAGCTGCGTGCCCACCTGCCAGAGCTTCAGGATGCTCTGCACGACGAGGGCGCGCTCAGCAGCGCAAGGCTCGCTGAGCTGGATGCCCTCATCACGCGCCTGTCCCGCCGTCGTCCGCTGGACGTGGAGGCCGACCACGTCGAACTCTTCGACCGGGGCCGCGGCACGGCGCTGCACCTGTTTGAGCATGTCCACGGCGACAGCCGCGACCGTGGTCCGGCCATGGTCGACCTGTGCCAGACCTATGAGGCGGCCGGCCTGTTTCTGGCACCAGGCGAGCTGCCTGACCACCTCACGGTGGTGCTGCAGTACGCATCGACCCAGCCGCCAGCGCAGACCCAGGCATTCCTGGGCGAGATCGCCCACATTCTGCAGGTGATCTTCAGCGCCTTGCTGCGCCGCGATGCAGCGCACGCCTGCGTGCTGGCTGCGCTGCTGGACCTGGCCGGCGAGAAGGCCCAGGCCGTCGCCGTGCCACCCGAGCCTGAGCTGGACGAAAGCTGGGCTGAGCCCATGGCCTTTGACGGCTGCTCTACCCAAGGCCAAGCCCGGCCCGGCCAGCCGCAACCGATCCAGATCGTGCGCCCACCCGTGAGCCACACGCTGCGCGCCAACCACCCCACACCGGGAGCGTCTGCATGAACACCCTCCACAATTTCGCCTTCAATGTCTATCCGTACATCTGCCTTTCCGTCTTTCTGATGGGCAGCTTGGCACGCTTCGACCGTGACCAGTACACATGGAAGAGTGACAGCTCGCAGCTTTTGCGACGGGGTCAGCTGCGCTTGGGCAGCAACCTGTTCCACGCCGGCATCCTGTTCCTGTTCTTCGGCCACCTGTTCGGCCAGCTCACGCCGCATTGGATCTATGAACACTTGGTCACCGCGTCACAGAAGCAGATGGTGGCAGTGGCTGCAGGCGGGGTGGCGGGCCTGATCTGTTTCATCGGGCTGAGCCTGCTGCTGCACCGTCGCATCTTCGACGACCGGATCCGGCTGACCAGCCATCGCACCGACATCGCGATCTTGGTCATCCTCTGGGTGCAACTGGTCATCGGCCTGTCCACACTGCCGTCGTCCTTGCACCATGTATCGGAGCCGACCACCATGCTGCGACTGGCCGACTACCTGCAAGGCATCGTTCTGATGCAGCCCAACGCGGCGCTGGTCTCGGGAATCGAATGGCACTTCCAGGCGCACATGCTGCTGGGCATGACGATCTTCCTGCTGTTCCCGTTCAGCCGCCTGGTCCACGTGTGGAGCGGCTTCGGCACGCTGGCCTATCTGGTGCGCCCTTACCAGATGGTGCGCGCTCGCAGATTGAACGTGCCGGGTCGCCAAGGTTCAACGCGTCGCGCCGGCTGAACGTGCGCCCCGCTTCCATTCAAAGGCTCAGACCATGAATACCCCCACTGCAGTGCTTCCCCAAGTCAACGGCGTAGTGTTGTCCTACCCGAACGAGGGGCTGACCACCGAGACCCTCAGGCAGCGTGCTTGCGCTGAGCTGCTGCGCCAGGCGGCGATTGGGGCCGGTCTGCTGTCGGCCGACGATCCCCTGCCGTTGGGCGGCGCCATGACCGAAGATGCCAGCACAGCCATTGAGGCTCTGCTGGACCGTGAGTTGCACATTCCCGAACCGTCAGATGAGGCCTTGCGTCGACACCACGCTGCCCAGCGCGGTCGCTACGCCGTGGGTGAGCGGGCGCAGCTGCGCCATGTCCTGTTTGCCGTCACACCTGGTGTGGATGTCAATGCCCTGCGCCTGCGCGCCGAGGCCTGTCTGCTGGATGTGCGCTGCGCATCACCCGGCGGCGCGGACCGCTTCGCCGAGGCAGCTTCTTCCACGTCCAACTGCCCCAGCGGCGCGAGTGGTGGCGCTCTGGGCTGGCTGACTGCTGACGACTGCGCGCCAGAATTTGCGCGCGAGATATTCGGCAAGCCCGAGGTCGGTGTATTGCCGCGTCTGGTGCACAGCCGATTCGGCCTGCATGTGGTGGAGGTGTTGGCGCGCGAGCCGGGTCTGGATCCCGCGTTCGAAGTCGTGAAGTCCGCCGTGGCGCAAGGGCTGCGGCAGCAAGCCTTTGCCACCGCGCTGCGTCAGTATTTGCAGTTGTTGGCGGGCAATGCCACCCTGACTGGCGTGGACCTTGAGGCGGCCGAGTCGCCGCTCGTCCAGTAGCCCCTTTGCCCACGCGCCACGTCATGCCCGACGAACTGCTGCAGCGCCTCCAGCGCTTCCAGACCGATGCCTTTCCGGCGCATCGCTCCCATTTCAGGCTGCTGGTCGACGATGGCCAGCACCCGATGACGCTGTTCATCGGCTGCAGCGATTCGCGGCTGGTGCCGTATCTGCTGACGGGCGCCGGGCCAGGTGAGCTGTTCCTGGTGCGCAATGTAGGCGCCTTCGTGCCGCCCTACGACCAGAGCCAGGGCTTCCATGGCACGGCGGCGGCGATCGAGTTCGCGGTGCTCAACCTGTCGGTCAAGTGCATCGTGGTCTGCGGCCACAGCCACTGCGGCGCGATCAGGGCCTTGTATGGCGATGTCTTGCCGGCTGCAAAGCACCTCTCGCAGTGGCTGGAACTCGGTCGCGCAGCGGCCCTGCCCGTGGCTGAGCATGGCCCCGACGTCTTGCGGCGCACCGAGCAGCGTTCGGTGGTGCTGCAGTTGGAGCGGCTCATGGACTACCCCATGGTGCGAGAGCGGGTGGAGGCCGGAACGCTCGCCCTGCACGGCTGGCACTATGTGATCGAAGACGGCGAAGTGCATGTCTTCGACGTGCAGCGCGGAGGCTTCGTACCTGCGGCACAGGCTGACAACGCAGGCACAGGGCCCTACCTGACTCATTCGGCTGAACCACAGCGTGATGATGAGTCCACCCGCTTGTAGTCACCCTTAGGGCCGAACGCCGACCTCTCAGTCAGTCCAGCTGAACGGCCTCACCTTGACGATCAAACGGGATCATGCCGCTCACATTGCCGGACTTCACCGCTTCCACCATGCGGGCGAGTGCAGCGTCGACCTGGGCGGCCGCTGGAGGCAAACCGCCGTGGCCAGACAGGGCTGCAGCGAAGACCAGGGCCCAGTCCTGACCCATCGCCAAAGCTTCTGAGCGCAATGTCTCAAAGTCCAGCAATCCGGCGGGGTCCTTGTCCACGCACATCAAGGGCGCCAACTCGCCAGACTCACCTGCTTCAAAGCGCACGCGCTGGTCGGCCGTGGCGTCTGGGGGTAGGCTCGCCGCAGCAAAGACC
>CALRVU010000337.1:0-4669 GCA_943371685.1 Bordetella parapertussis
TCGGCAGGCGATGGCGGCCCGCACCGCGCTCGCCAGCGCCGATGAGCAGCGGGCCCACGCCCAGGACCAGGCGGCGCTGGCCGAGGAGCGCCGCTGGGCGGCCAGCCGGGCCCAGGCCCAGGCCGAGCGGGAGGGCGCCCGCGCGGCGCAGGCGCTGCAGCGCGAGCAGGCGCAACAGGCCCTGGCGCTGAGCCGGACCCGGCAGGTCGAGGCGACCAATGACTTTCTGCGCGGCCTGTTCGAGGGCGCCGACCCCGAGCGCACCCGGGGCGATGCCCTGACCGCCCGCGAACTGGTGGACACCGGCGCGCGCACCCTGGCCGCGCGCGGCCCCATGGAACCCGCGTTGCGGGCCTCGGTGGGCTTGACCCTGGGCACCACCTACCTCTCGCTGGGTCGTCCTGAGCTGGCCGAGGGCGTGTTTTCGCAAGCCCTGGCGGCGGGTGAGCTGGATCCGGCGGCGCCGGCGACGGTGGCCCTGCGCCTGGGCCGGGCCGATGCCCTGCGCCTGACCGAGCGCTTTGCCGAGGCCTCAGCGCTCTATCAGCAAGCCCTGGCGCGGATGCCGGTGGAGGCGCCCGACCTGAGCGCGCCGCAGCGGGAGCGCATCTGGATGGCCCGCCTGAACTGGTCGTTCTGCCTGGCCAAGCAAGGTGACTTCGAGCAAGCCTACCGCCTGATGAACGAAGCCGAGGCCGGGATAGATCGGCAGTTCGGACGCCAGAGCTGGGCCTGGGTCGAGGCCCAGAACGCCTTTGTCTCGGTCGCCTCGATCCAGGGCAATCTGCATGAGGTGCCGCGCCGGCTGCTGCCGCTGTTGCCCCTGCTGGACCAGCCGCCTGCCGGGCATCTGAAGGATGCAGCCATCATCCGTTTCAATCTCGCGGTCTATCAGCTGCGCCACGGCACGATGAAAGATGCCGAGGCCAGCCTGGCCACGGTGCACCGCGAGTTCGTGAAGCTGCTGGGCCCCGATGCCACGGAGGCCCTCACCGCCCGCTGGCATCACGCTTCGGCGCTCAAGCGCCTGGGGCGCAACCGCGATTGCCAGCAGGCCTATGGCGAGGTCCTGGTGCAGCGCCAGCGCACTTCTGGCGCGCGGCATCCCTTGACGATCGACGCGGCGGTGCAGGGGGCCGTCTGCGCGGCCTATGCGGGCGATGCCGCCGAGCGCGACCGCCTGTCCGAGCTGGCGCGCCACGCCCTGCCCGGGCCGGATGCGCCGCCGCAGCGCACGCTGGCGCGATCGCTGATCGTGCTGGCGGCGCTCGACCAGAGCCTTCCCGGCCCCGAGCCGGCCCGCCGGGCCCGCGCAGGGGCCGACCAGGCGCAGGCCATGCTGCGGGCTCTGAACCTGCTCGACAGCGATGAGCAGGTGTTCCTGGCCAGTCTGGCCGGCCTGGACAGCCAGTACCGGGCCCAGCCGGAGCAGGCCCTGGCAGCCTACCAGCAGCGCCTGGAGGGGCCGGTGGCCCAGCGCATGAGTGGCAATGGCGGTGCGGCGGCGGTGCGCGCCCATCTGCTGGCCCGCCAGGGCGACTGCGCGACCGCTGAGCCGATCTGGCGACAGGCCCGCGAGATTGCCAGCCGCAGCCTGGATCCGGCCCATGCCTTGCACCGCCGCCTGACGCAGCCCCTGGCCGGTTGTGGTGGCGCGCCCCGGGCCGATGCGCTGGTGCCGATCGATTTCGGCCTGCTCTGACGCACTGTTACAAATTTCCATGTCGCAAGTCCGCCGCGACTTGCGTCTGTCTCTCCAGGGGCCCATGAGCCCCGTGCAAAGGGCCATGTCGGCCGAAACCACTCAGGAGAGCAAGCATGAAGACAACCCAACAATGGCTGCTGACCGGCAGCGCCACCCTGGCTGCGGCCAGCCTGTTCCTTGGCGCCACCGCTCAGGCGGCCGCGCCCGTCGAGGCCCCGGTGGCCGTGGCCCCGGCCCAGCTGCGGGTCGAAGCCCAGGGCTACTGGACCAGCGCCCGCATGGCCAACGCCCAGGCGCAGGGCATGGGCAAGGTGGCCATGCGCCCGGCCGTGGCGGGCGATGACGGTGGCAAGTACGGCGCCGCCGTGCTGGACTTCACCTCCTCGCGCATCAATCCGATCAGCGCCGCCAAGGTGGCACCCTACAAGGCCGTGGGCAAGCTGTTCTTCACCAAGCCGGGCGTGGGCGACTATGTGTGCTCGGCCTCGGTGCTGCGCGCCCGCCTGATCGTCACCGCCGGTCACTGCGTGCATTCGGGCAATGGCCAGTCCTCGGGCTACTACACCAACTTCCTGTTCGTGCCGGCCTGGGCCGGTACCAGCCCGGGCCCCCTGGGCAACTGGAACTGGGGCGCGGCCAAGGTGTCGGACGCCTGGTACGTGGGCAATGGCACCGTGCCCAATGCCGAAGACTGGGCCGTCATCCAGCTGGCCGACGACGCCCTGGGCTACAAGGTGGCCAAGTACACCGGCAAGTTCGACTACATGATCGGCCGCGCTGGCGACAACCACCTGACCATGCTGGGCTATCCGGTGGCTTTCGACAGCGGCAACACCATGCACCACTGTGCGTCGAGCGACTACAAGGACAACGGCACCAACACCATGATCTATGGCTGTGACATGACCGGTGGCGCCAGTGGCGGCCCGTGGGTGCAGAACCTGGGCGTGATCTCCACCGGCCAGACCGGTGGCAGCTGGGCCGAAGCCAACCGCGTGGTGGGCGTCAATTCCTATGTCAGCACCGACCCCACCCAGATGTACATGGGCGCATCGAACTTCAATCAGAACTTTGCCAACCTGATGACCTTCATGTGCAGCTTCACAGCCGGCAACTGCTGAGCCGCCTAGGGCAGACCGCCTGCGCCGCCCCGGTGCAGGCGGTGCAGCTCGCAGGCGCTGGGGCCGAACAGGGCTTGCAGCGCCTTCAGCAAACCTTCGGCGCGGTCGGAGTTGTCCGCGCCGAAGTTGCAGACATAGACATCCAGGGTCACTCCGCCCAGCTCGGGCCAGGTGTGCACGGCCAGGTGCGACTCGGCCAGCAGCAGCACGCCGGTGATGCCGGTCGGGCCGGCCTGGCCCGGCATGGGTTCGAACCGGTGGAACAGCTCGCCCACCGGCGTCAGGCCCTGCGCCAGTACCGCCCCCAGACAGGCGGCGCGCAGTGCTTGCGGGTCGGTCATCAGGGGTTGTTCCGCAGCGCAGCCGCGGAGGTCGGCAGTAAGGTGCAGGCCTTGCATGAGGCACGCATTATCCGGCGCGGCTAAAATCGGCTGTTTTTCCGCTTCGGCCTGGCGTTTTTGCCTGCGCCGCCGCAATCGGGCGCCAGCCCCTGAAACGGACCACCGCATGTCTTCAGCCTCTACCCGCTCCTCCGCCGCCGCTCAGCCCGCCCAGATGGCCAACGCGATTCGCGCCCTGGCCATGGACGCCGTGCAGCAGGCCAACTCCGGCCACCCAGGCGCGCCCATGGGCATGGCCGAAATGGCCCAGGCCCTGTGGAGCCGGCACCTGAAGCACAACCCCAAGGCGCCCAAGTGGTTTGACCGCGACCGCTTCGTGCTGTCCAACGGCCACGGCTCCATGCTGCTCTATGCGCTGCTCAACCTGACCGGTTATGCGCTCAGCACCGAAGAGCTGAAGAACTTCCGCCAGCTCCACAGCCTGACCCCGGGCCACCCGGAAGTCGACGTCACGCCCGGCATCGAGACCACCACCGGCCCGCTGGGCCAGGGCATCACCAATGCCGTGGGCATGGCGCTGGCCGAGAAGCTGCTGGCTTCGGAGTTCAACAAGGATGGCCACACGGTGGTCGATCACCGCACCTACGTCTTCATGGGTGACGGCTGCCTGATGGAAGGCATCAGCCACGAGGCCGTGGCCCTGGCCGGCGCCTGGAAGCTGAACAAGCTGATCGCGCTCTACGACGACAACGGCATCTCGATCGACGGCCAGGTCGCACCCTGGTTCGTCGACAACACGGCCGGCCGCTTCAGCGCCTGCGGCTGGAACGTCATCGGCCCGGTTGACGGCCATGACGTGAACGCCGTGGACGCCGCCATTGCCCAGGCCAAGCTCTGCGCCGATCAGCCCAGCCTGATCATCTGCAAGACGGCCATCGGCAAGGGCTCGCCCAACCGCGCCAACACCTCCAAGGCCCACGGCGAGCCCCTGGGTGGCGAGGAGATCAAGCTGACCCGCGAGGCCCTGGGCTGGACGGCCGAGCCATTCGTGATCCCCGAAGACATCCGCGCGGCCTGGGACTGCACCGCTGCCGGCGCCGCGGCCAATGCCGGCTGGGACAAGTCGTTCAAGGCCTATGCCAAGGCCTACCCTGAGCTGGCGGCCTCGTTCGTGCGCCGCATGGCCGGCGAGCTGCCCGAGAACTTTGCCGAGATCGCCGTCGAAGCCGTGGGCGGTGCCCACGACAAGGCCGAGACCGTGGCCAGCCGCAAGGCCAGCCAGCAGGCGCTGGAGGTGTTCACCGCCGCCCTGCCCGAGCTGCTGGGCGGCTCCGCTGACCTGACCGGCTCCAACCTGACCAACACCAAGAGCACGCCCAACCTGCGCTTTGACGCGGCCGGCGCGGTGGTCAAGAACGAGGCTGGCCAAGGGGGTCGCCACATCAACTATGGCGTGCGCGAGTTCGGCATGGCCGCCATCATGAACGGCGTGGCCCTGCATG
>CALRVU010000338.1:0-4659 GCA_943371685.1 Bordetella parapertussis
AGAGTCCCGCCGCGGTGGTCTTGAAGCGCTGGGCAAACTCGCGTGCCGGATCGAACACCGGGCCGCAGTGCTCGGCGTTGTGGCCGTCGATCTCGCTTTGCTCGCGGCGCTTCAGCGCGGCTTGCTGCTGGTTGCCGGTGCAGCGCTCACTGGCCAGGTCCCACAGGCTCTCGGCCTTGCGGAACAGCACGGCGGCCTCTTGCCAGCGGCGTTCGGTGCTGGCCTGGCGGGCCAGATCCTGCAAGGCCCCTGCGTCCTTCTGGGTCGAGTCACAGGCCTCGCCGGAGCCCTGGACCTCGGCAATGCCCTGGCGCAGCTTCTGGCTGTCGGCCAGGTTGCGCTGCGCTCGCAGCTGGGCCCGGCCTTCGCAGCGTTCGGCCGCCTGCTGCCACAGCGCCATGGCCTGGTCCACCAGGTTGGCAATCTCGTCGAGCGGGCCGCGCTTGGATTGCGCAGTGGCGGCCTGCATGTCCAGCTTGCTGGCTTGGTCAGACAAGCTGACGCAACTGCCTGCCGCGGGCGTGGCGCCGGGCGCTGTCTCAGCTTGCGCTTGGGCGGGCAGGCTGACCCAGGCGCAGCAGCAAGCCGCGACCGTGATGCGCAGGCGGGTGGAAAGCTTCATTTTCGAGATTCAATGGGCAGGCCCATCGACGCATCGATCAGGCCGTTGGAAAAGCGGCCAGCGCCGGGTTCGATCGGGTCTTCGTAGCTGAATCCGCCAGTGGCCGACGCCAGTGGCATGGCCGAGAGCTCGGCCTCCAGCGCGGCCACGCGCAGGCCGCTCAGTGCGCTGCCCACCGCCTCACCCAGGCCACGGGCTTCGGCACGCTTGGACAGCGCACTCAGCCGCTCGATGTCAAACAGGAACGCGCTGCCGGCCAGGCCTTGCTCCAGCAATTTCTGATGCAAGGTGAAGCCAGCCAGCGGATTGCCGCCCAGCAGAGTCATGCGGTCAAAGGCCCAGGCGTCCGCCTGGTCAAACACCGTGGCACCCACGCGGGCCACGCCACCCAGGGCACCGCGGTTCACCGCGGCCTGCTGCATCGCGTTGACCGCCTGCTGATTGAGAAGTTTCTGGGCGGCCTCGGTGGCGCCCTCGCGCAGACGCAGCGCGGCATAGCTGCGGGCTTGCTCGATCAGCTGCTGCTTTGCCAGTTCCGTGGCAGCGGTCAGGGCGGCATTCTGTGCCGCCGCCACGGCGGCCTCGGCGGCCAGGGCGGCGCCCTTGAGGCCCGAAGCCAGGGTGAACAGGTTGTAGAGCGTGCCCACCGCCCGGGTGGTGTAGTCGAAGGCCTTCATGCGCAGCCCGCCTTCTTCAGACAGGCCTTGCGTCCAGAGCACGGTCCAGAGGACCTCGTCGTCGGTCAGTCCGACGCTGCTGAGCTCCAGCGGATGCATGCTCATCAGCCAGTGGTAATCCTGCAGCCTGGGCGTGTTGGGGGGTGCAAAGCGGGTGTAGCCGCGGCACACCTGAAACGGCACCAGGGTTTCCTGCCGACCATCCGCCAGATGGACCAGGAAGGGTCGGCCGAAGTCGCGCAACTGCACCAGCGTGTTCGACATCAGCTCGGCGTTGTCGCTGGCATAGCCGCCCAGGTTGATGATGCGGTCGCCTTGCCGCAGCGGCGATTTCGGCAGGGCCGCCACCACGGTCAGGCGCTCGTCGACGCCCAGGGCGCGGGCCCAGGCCACCCGGTCGTTCTCGTCCCAGGACTGGCTGGACACCACGGAGATCGGCAGCTCCCATTGCTTGTCGCACTCGCGGTCACGCAGTTCGGCGCTGCGCAGGATGGCCGGGCGGGTCTGTTGCTCGCTGAGTCCGTAGAGCTTGATGTTGCCGAGCAGGGTTTCGTTGACGGGGCGGCCGTCGTCAACCGTGTACTTGCGGCTGGCACAGCCGCCCAGCAGCAGACTGCAGCAAAGCAACAGCAGGGTGCCCAGGAGGCTGCACCTGTCGGTCCAGGGGCAAATCGGGCGACTCATCGAAGACCTGCGGGCACGGCAAATGATGAAAACGTGAAATTTGACAGACTTTACATGGCGAGACTTGACAGAAGGGATCCGGTTGCACGCTGTCGCCACAAAAGCCTGTGCAACGCGGTATCGTCCACACAAATCGCTGTTGCCGCGCCATGACCGAACCCGTTTTTCGCTTGATTTCCCAAGACAAGGCCCTGTCGGCCATGGCTGCGGACTTGTTGCGGCGCCCCACCGCGCTGTCAGACCTGCGTCCGGCGGACGCCCGCTGCGTCGTCAGCTACATGCGCATGCTGCGCTGCGACGAGGGTACGGTGATGATTCGCGAGGGCGACCAGGACGACACCAGCCACATGCTGCTGCTGATGGACGGTGAGGTCAGCGTGGAGCGCATGGTCATCAGCCGCACCGAGCCGGTGGTCGTCACCGTGCTGGGGCCGGGCAGCCTGATTGGCGAGATGGGCGTGCTGGACGGCGCGCCCCGTGCTGCCTCGTGCGTGGCGCTTTCGCCCGTGCTGGTGGCGGCGCTGTCACGCGGCGACCTGCGCCGCCTGATGATTGACGAGCCTTCGGTGGCCGCCAAGCTGCTGGTCAGCGTGTCTTCGCGGCTGGCCGACCGCTTGCGCGAAGCGGGTCGTCAGCACCGTGTCTTCGGCCAGCTGGTGCATGCCATGCAGGGCGAGATCGACGAACTCAACCGCCAGTTGCAGATGGTGATGGACGGCGCCAGCAACCGCCAGGCCGCGATGGACGACGAAGCGGGCAGCGCCTGAGCTGGCGCTGTCGTCCGTTCAAGCGGCCAGCAAGCCGCTGAGCAGCGGATCGCGTGCACTGCGCGGCCGGTAGGCGCTGACGCGCCGGGCGATCGCCGCGATATGGTCGGGCGTGGTGCCGCAGCAGCCGCCTGCGATGTTGAGGAAGCCGGACTTGGCGAACTCCTCGATCAGGCTGCCCGTCACTTCAGGGGTCTCATCAAAGCCGGTGTCGCTCATCGGGTTGGGCAGACCTGCGTTCGGGTAGCAGCTGATGAAGGTGTCACCGGCGATCCGGCTCAGCTCCTCGATGTAGGGGCGCATCAGTGCGGCGCCCAGGGCGCAGTTCAGGCCCACCGCCAGCGGCCGGGCATGGCGCACCGAGTGCCAGAACGCACCCACGGTCTGGCCTGACAGGATCCGGCCCGAGGCATCAGTGACCGTGCCCGAGATGATGACCGGCAGGCGCTCGCCGGTGTCTTCCATCAGCTCGTCGAGCGCAAAGATGGCTGCCTTGGCGTTGAGCGTGTCGAAGATGGTCTCGACCAGGAACAGGTCGGCGCCGCCCTCAAGCAGGCCCTCGGCCTGTTCACGGTAGGCCGCGCGCAGCGTGTCAAAGCTCACATTGCGGGCGCCGGGGTCGTTCACATCGGGGCTGATGCTGGCCGTGCGTGGGGTCGGGCCCAGGGCGCCTGCCACGAAGCGCGGCTTGTCGGGCGTGCTGTACTGGTCACAGGCGGCGCGCGCCAGCCGGGCGGCGGCCACGTTCATCTCGCGGGCCAGCGGCGCCAGGCCGTAGTCCTCCTGGGCCACGCTGGTGGCCCCGAAGGTATTCGTCTCGATGAGGTCGGCGCCGGCAGCCAGGTACTGCGCATGGATCTCCCTGATCACGTCCGGCCGGGTCAGCACCAGCAGGTCGTTGTTGCCCTTCAGATCGCTGGGATGGTCTTGCAGCGCCGCGTTGCGGAAGTCGGCTTCGCCCAGCTTGTAGCGCTGGATCATGGTGCCCATGGCGCCGTCGATGATGGCGATGCGGCGGGCCAGGATCGCGGGCAAGGCCGCGCCACGGGTGTAGGCAAAGGTCTGGGCAGTCATGGCCCGATTGTAGGAAGTCTCCTCCATCCATGCTGGCAAAAGCGTGCCGCCCGCACGGCGCCACCGCTGAACGGGTTCAAGTTTTACCGGCGGCTGGCCGATCTAGCGGGGGTCTGGGCCCCTGATCGGGGGCGGCAACAGGGATCACAACATGACAACGACGGTGGCGATCGCGGATCTGCGCGTGGGGATGTTCATTCATCTCGACGTGGGCTGGATGTCGCATCCCTTCCCGCTTTCGAGCTTCAAGATCACATCGCTTGATCAGATCGAAACCATCCAGGGACTGGGTCTGCGCCAGGTGCGCTGGAGCCCCGAGCGCAGCGATGAGCCCACCGACTCCACGCTCGAAGACACCGCCCGGACGGCCGAGCCCGTGGTGGTGGTTCAAGACCCCGAAGCTGCCGCACGGCAGCGCGCTGCGCAGCAGCTGGACGCCCAGCAAACCGCCCTGCGCGTCTGTGAGCGCCAGTATGGCGAGGCTTGCCGCGAGCTGCGCCGCACCACCGACCGGGTGGGTGGCGAGCCCGAACAGGCCCGCGATGCGGCCCAGGCGCTCAGCCGGGCCCTGCTCGACAAGATGCTGATCGATGGCGAGCTCTGCGTGCGCGTGCTGAACGAGCCGGCTGGCGACCGCGCCACCGCCCACGCCATGAATGTGACCATCATCTCCTTGTTGCTGGCGCGGGGCCTGAGCCTGCCCGAGGCCGAGCTGATGGATCTGGGCACCGGCGCCCTGCTGCACGACGTGGGAAAGCTGCAGCTGCCCGACCGGGTGCGTCTGCCGCGCGACGACTTCTCGCCGGCTGAGAACGCCCTCTACCGTGACCATGTG
>CALRVU010000339.1:0-4658 GCA_943371685.1 Bordetella parapertussis
CGGGTTGGGCAGGTTCACTTCTACTACCGGGCCCGGATGCTCAGCACACGCCTCAACCCCGGGCCGGAGACCATCGAGGCCCGATTGTTCAGCGAACAGGACATCCCCTGGGACGAACTGGCGTTCAAGACCGTCAGGGAGACGCTGCAGTGCTACTTTGCCGACCGCCGCAGCGGCCGGTTCGAGGTGCACTGCGGCGACATCACCTGAGCCCGGGCGGCTTGCCTCAACGGCTGGCGATGGGCCCTGACAACCCATCCATGCCCGTCTGCCACAGGGCCTTGGCATCCTCGGTCCGCTGCACACCCTCGGCATAGACCTTGATGCCGATGCCGTGCAGCATGCGCACGATCAATGCGACGTGTTGACACCGGGCCTCGTCCTCGGCCACGCCATCGACCAGACTGGCATCCAGCTTGACGAAGTCGAGGCCGGCTTCGAGCAACACGGCCGGGTCCGACAGGTGCTCGCCAGCGTGCTCCAGGCCCACCCGGGCACCCCGGGCATGCGCCATCTTCACCAGTTCGCGCAGCAGCTTGATTTCGCGCAGCGCACCGGCCTCGGCCACCTCCAGCCACAAGCCGGGCGCCTCGGCCACATGGCCCTCGAGCAGCGCGCGCAACTGCGGCACCAGGCTGCTGTCACGCAATGAGGCGGGACAGACATGGACGGCCCTGGGGATGTTGTCGACCTCAATCGCTTGCAAAGCCAGCGCCATCGCCGTCAGGTCGAGCCGGGCGGTGAGTTCGGCGCGCCGCGCCATCGGCAGCCACTGGGCAGCCGGCACGGGCGCCGAATGGCTGTCGAACTGCAGGCGCAGCGGGCACTCGCGGTGCACCACTTCACCGTTCAGGTCGATGACCGGAAACTCGACCAGGCTGGCCCGTTCGCCCTGCAAGGCATTCAGCAATCGGCTGCGCCAGGCATCCTCGCCCAGTGTGATGCCGTCGCCACTGTCATCGAGTTCGACGGCAAAAGCGCCTCGAGCCTCGGCGTGCGCCAGCGCATGGTCAGCGGCGGCCATCAGAGACGACAGCGGTGCACCATGCCACCAGCGCACCGCGCCGACCACCGCGGCGGCGTCACCCTGTCTGCCCAGCAGATCGCGCAAGGCCGCTGCCAGCTCATTGGTGGGCTCGCGCAAGGAACGCACATCGGAGAGCAACATCACGAAATCCGAGCCATTGAGGCGACCGACCTCATGCGACACGCTGCGGGTGGCGGCATTTCGCATCAAGGCGCCGATGTCTCGCAACAACGCATCGGTGCGCACCCGGCCCAGGCGGCGGTTCAAGCCTTGCAGATCGCAGATGCGCACCAGCATCAAGGCCCCGCCCAGCCCACCGTCCTCGGCATTGAGCATGCCGCGCAGTCGTCCCATGAAATGGGCCCGGTTCGACACCCCGGTCAGCGCGTCGCAATTGGCCTGGCGTCGCAGTTGATCAACCTGTCCGGCTTGTTCGTCGAACATGGCTTTGAGGCGCTCGACCATCAGGTTCATGGCCCGGGTCAGGTTGCGCAATTCGGGCACCGACGGCTCGCTGACGGTGATGAAACGACGCTCGGTCAAGGCCTGGGCCTGCCGCACGGTGGCTTCAAGCGGGCGGCGGATGCGGGCCATCAGCAGATGCGCCAGCGCGCCCAGCACCGAGGTCAGCAACACCAGTCCGGCCAACATCCGCTGCGAGGTGCGCCAGAGTTCGCGGTGGGCGAACTGGGCCAAGCTGCTGACTTCGAGCTGAGCCACCGTCGGCGTGCCCGGCCCTTGCGCGGTCACCGGTGCCACGCCTTGCAGCGGAGAGATCGACAACCAGCGCGAAAACCAGGCGGGCACATCATCGGCCTGCGCTTCGGCCTCGAGGGTCACCAGCACCGACCCGTCCGTCCCCACCAGACGAAGACGCTGGTAGAAGCCGACCTCGAATTGCCGCGCCAGAACCGAGCGCATCGCAGCTGGATCGCCCGCCGAATGCGAAAGGATCTGCGCCAGCGACTGGGCACTCTCGCTGTTCTTCAACGCGACCTGGGTTTCAAGGTACTGGCGGGCTGAAAGCACCGACAGACTGAATGCGCCGGCAAAGGCCAGCAACAAGGTCACCCACAACAACAGCCAAACCTGGCGAATCAGACTCATGAACACTCCTCCCCCGCTCTTATACCTCGGCTGTGCGGCCGCGGACGCCGGAAAAAGGCAGGGGAAGTGCGCAGTTGAGCCGACGCGGGTCACATGCGCTGCCGGCCCGGGCGTGGAAATTCGATAGACTGAACAGGCTCGATATGCTGCATAACCCGATCACATCCCATGCCGGTTGAATTTCCTGTTGCCTCCCCCCGCCCGGCACTGCTTGCCCTGGCCCTTGCCCTCAGTCTGGGTTGGATGGGCGGGCCGGCAGCGGCCCAGAGTCCGACACCCACCCCTGGCACGGCCGCTCCCGTGTCGGCCGAGGCTGCTGCGATCCAGAAGCTGATCCGCGAGGGCCAGCATGCACAGGCCCTGGTGCAGATCGACGAAGCGCTGGCGCGCAACCCCAAGGACGCCCAGATGCGCTTCCGCCGGGGCGTGGCCTTGTCGATGCTCGACCGCAAACCTGAAGCGCTGCAGGTGTTCCAGAAGCTGGTCGAAGATCATCCCGACATGCCGTCGCCCTACAACAACATGGCCGTGATTCATGGCTCGATGGGCGATTACGACAAGGCCCGCGAAGCGCTCGACAAGGCCATCCGGACCAATCCGGCTTATGCCACCGCCTACCAGAACCTGGGCGACGTCTACGCCCAGCTGGCCAGCCAGGCCTACAACAAGGCCTTGCAGCTCGACAAGAACGATCGCACCGTGCCGCCCAAGCTGGCGCTGCTGCGCGAACTGACCTCGGGCCCGAATGTGGCACCGCCCGCCCAGCCCGCACCGCAGGCCAAGCGCGCGCCGGCCACCACGGTGGCCGCGGCGCCCGCCACACCCGTGCCTGCCACCGTGGCCGCCTCCACGGCCAGCCCGGCGGCCGCAGCCAACAGCAACCGCCCCGCCGCCAGTGCGACGTCAGCGGCCAGCGCGCCGGCCAGCACCACGGCGGCCGCCAAGCCCGCCCCCGCCGCCGCTGCGCCCAATGATGCCGAGGCCGCCGTGGAAGCCGCGGTGAAGGCCTGGGCCTCGGCCTGGAGCCGCCGCGACATGGACGACTACTATGCAGCCTACGCCGCCGAGTTCAAGGGTCAGGCCGCGACGCGCAAGGTCTGGGAGCAGGAACGCCGGGACCGCATCGCCAGCCGCAAGAAGATCAAGGTCGAAATCAGCGACTTGAAGGTCGAAGTCAAGGGCGACAACGCCACAGCGCGCTTCCGCCAAGGCTATTCTTCTGACAGTTTGTCCACCAGCAGCCGCAAAACACTGCAACTTGAGCGCGGAGATCGCGGAAAATGGCGCATCCGGCAAGAGTCGGTGGGCGGCTGAGCGGTTAACCGGGCAGTCGATGCCCGAGTCAACCGCTTTCCATGATCCGCAATCCGAAAAATCTCATCCGGCGCCACGGCGCATGGGCCGCCGCTGCCGCGGCCGCCAGCTTGGCCGCCGCTTCTGGCTGGCAGGCCTGGGACGCTCGCGCCGCCGTCGGCCCGCGTGAGAGCCGTGCACCGTTTCGACTGGCAGACGAACTCCCTGCCTGGCGCGACACCTCGCCTGCGGTGCTCGAGGGCAGCGCCGAAACGCGCTTGCTCGGTGCCTACCAGCTCGTCGGCCAGCAGCGCCTGGCTGCGGCACTCGAAACCACCCGGGCCCTGGTCAGGGCCTATCCCAATTTCAAGCTTGGCCTGCTGCTGCACGCAGACCTGCTGGCGGCCCACGCCGAACCGCTGTCAGGCTTCGGCAGCCCCAATCCCGGCCCGGACACTGCCGCGGCGCCCGCCGCGACAGAAGCGCTGCGCGGACTGCGCGACGAGGCGCGAGCTCGATTGAAGGCCTTGGCCCAGCGTCCGCCGGCAGGCGCCGTTCCCGCCGAGTTCGTGCAGCTGCCAGTCAGCGTGAGCTATGCGATTGCGGTCGATACCAGCCGATCGCGGCTCTACCTGTTCCGTCGGGGTGATGCGGGACTGCAGCTGGTGCGCGACTTCTATGTGTCGGTGGGCAAGCAAGGCGTGGACAAGCGGGCTGAGGGCGATCAGCGCACTCCGCTGGGCGTGTATTACACCCTGGGCCATGTCCCTGCCGAACAACTCGATGCACGCTTCGGCGCGGGCGCCCTGCCGCTGAACTACCCGAACGCACTGGATCGCCACGCCGGACGGACCGGCAGCGGGATTCTGTTGCACGGCGTGCCCGTCAGCACCTATTCGCGGCCGCCACAAGACAGCGACGGCTGCGTGGCCATGGCCAACGAAGACCTGATCGGCCTGGCCGCCACCTTGCCTGGGCGCGATACGCCGGTCGTCATCACCCGCGAGATCCAGTGGATCCAGCCGGGCCAGAGTGCGTCGCTGCCCGCCGGCTTCAATGCCGCCTGGACCGCCTGGCAGAGCGCCCGGCTGGCCGGACTGCCCGAACGACTGCCCGCGCTCTACGCCCCGCAAGCCACGCTGGCAGCCGACGGCAAGGCAGCCGAACGGTTTCAGCGTCGACTGGCCAGGGCGCCGGCCAGCCTCGATGAGGTCAGCCTGTTGACCTGGCG
>CALRVU010000340.1:0-4639 GCA_943371685.1 Bordetella parapertussis
CATCTACGGCCTGATCATCGCCGTCCTGCTGGGCTGGCGCTGGCAGCAGAGCCGCCGCAGCCCATCCCTGCCGACCAGCGTCCGCTGAGCACCGCCCCCCTAAGTTGGCAGGGGGACAGGGAAACTCTGCAAGCTGGAGCACCCCGGCAGTGGCACAGACATTGCAGAATGTAAACACTTTGCTCGCCTTGCCGGGTCACAAGCCCCCGAGGTGCTTTCCATGTGTGCGGCCATCGATCGGCCCTGCTCAAACTTCATCTGGAATTCACTGACCATGCGTCAATTTGCACTCGGGGCCATTGCCGCCCTTTGCACCGCCGGAGCCTTCGCAGCCTCCCCCATGCCCATCCGCGGCGACTTCGTCTCCGCAGCGCCGGCTGACTTTGATGCAGCCCGCCAAGCCGGCCCGGTGGCCGCCAGCGCCATGCGCTCGGCTGCAGCCAACCAGGTTTCACGCTTCGGCCTGCGCAGCCACTCCGACGCGACTCTGGGCACCACCTTCCTGTGGGCCAGCAAGAACGACAACCGTTCCACGCTGCGCAGCAGCCTGAGCGGTGCAGCCCTGCGTGAAGCCACTGCACGCCACTTCCTGGCTCGCAACGCGGTCGCCCTGGGCCTGACCCAGCGCGGCATCGAAGAAGCCCGCCTGTTCGACACCCAGGACAACGGCGCCGGCCCGGTCATCAGCCGTTTCCGCCAGCACGTCGGCAATGTCGAGGTTTTCGGCCGCGAACTGAATGTGCTGACCGATGCCAGCGGCCGCCTGGTCGCCATCTCCGGCTACTTCGTGCCTGAAGTGGACGGCAGCACCATGCGCACCGCCGGCTACAAGGTGGCCGCACCCCGCGCCATCGCCAAGGCCTTTGCCGATCTGGGCGGCACGGTCAGCGAAGACTTCGTCGGCGGCAAGCAGCAAGGCGCTTACCGCACCTGGCAACGGCCAGCTGGCCAAGGCGACCTCCAGCTTGAAGCCGATCCGCGCGTCAAGAAGGTCTTCTACGGCCAGGGCACCCAATTGGTGCCTGCCTACTACGTGGAATTGTCTGCGGCCACCCGCGACGCCGGCACGCAAGCCGACTATGCCTACGTGATCTCCGGCGTTGACGGCAAGGTGCTGTTCCGCAAGAGCCTGCGCGACCACCAGAGCGCCTTCACCTACCGCATGTTCGCCACGGCCAACGGCTATCCCTATGACTCGCCCCTGGGCAACGGCCTGATGCCGTTCAAGGGCGGCCCGACCACGGTCGTCAAGCGGACCCCTGCTGCCACCCAGCTGGTGACCTACAGCAGCGTCGAGCTGTCGACCAATGACCCCTGGTTGGCCACCGGTGCCACCACCACCACCGGCAACAACGTCAAGGCCTACCTGGACCTGTCGGCGCCGAACGGCTACTTCGCACGCTTCGGTGACAAGCAACCCGTCACGACGGCTGCAGCCACCTTCGACTACCCGCTCGCCGCTGACGTCGATCCGGCGACCACCGATGCCCGCAATTCGGCCGCGGTGAACCTCTTCTACATCAACAACTACCTGCACGACCTCTGGTACGACCGCGGCTTCAATGAAGCAGCTGGCAACGCCCAGACCGACAACTACGGTCGTGGCGGTGGGGCCGGTGACCCGATCCTGGCCGAGGGCCAGGACTACTCTGGTCGCAACAACGCCAACATGTCGACCCCGGCCGACGGTGGCTCGCCGCGCATGCAGATGTTCCTGTTCGACGGCCTGATCAAGGGCTCGGTGAACATCACTGCACCGGCTGAGCTGGCCGGCTCACTGACCTACGGCACGGCCGGCTTCGGCGCCAAGTCCTTCGACCTGACCAACACCCTGGTGATGGTGGAAGACGCCACCGCACCCACCTCGGACGGCTGCACGGCCCCCCTGAACGGTGCCTCGCTGGCTGGCAAGATCGCCATGATCGATCGCGGCAACTGCGACTTCGTCACCAAGGTCAAGCTCGCGCAGACCGCCGGTGCCGTCGGCGCCCTGATCGTCAACAACGTCACCGGCTCGCCCTTCACCATGGGCGGCACCGATGCCTCGATCACGATCCCGGCCATGATGGTCTCGCTCGAAGACGGCAACCGCATCAAGGGCTCCGCTTCGGCCGTGAGCGTGCGCCTCAAGCGCGATCCGGCGGTGGACCTGGACGGCACGCTGGACGAAGGCATCATCGCCCACGAGTTCTTCCACTACGTGAGCAACCGCCTGGTCGGCAATGCCAGCGGCCTGTCGAACAACCAGGGTCGCTCGATGGGCGAAGGCTGGAGCGACTTCGCCGCCATGGTCCTGCAAGTTCGCAAGAACGACCAGGAAGTGGCCGGCAACACCGCCTGGGAAGGTGCTTACTCGGTCGGTGGCTATGTGCTGGGCAACCACTACTTCGGCATCCGCCGCGCGCCTTACTCGACCGATTTGGCCAAGAACCCGCTGACCTTCAAGCACATCCAGAACGGTCAGGCCCTGCCAACCACCGCACCGCTGGCCTTCGGCCAGGACGGCGCCAGCAACGCCGAGGTGCACAACACCGGTGAAGTCTGGGCCGCCATGCTCTGGGAAGCCTATGCCGGCTTCCTGAAGGACGGCCGCTACAGCTGGAAACAAGCCCGCGCCAAGGTGCAGGACTATGTGATCGCCGGTCTGAAGATGACCCCGAACGCTCCGACGCTGCTGGAAGCCCGCGATGCCATCCTGGCATCTGCTGACGCCACCAACGACGCCGACTTCACCATCTGGGCGACCGCCTTTGCCAAGCGCGGCATGGGCGTGGGCGCCATCGGCCCGGATCGCAACAGCACCACCCATGTGGGCGTGACCGAGAGCTACGTGGTCGCCACCCCGACCCCGTAAGCCCAGGCTTGCCCCATCAAAAGCCCGCCGCCCGGCGGGCTTTTTTCATGGGGCGCTTCAAGTGCTGGGTGTCCGGCCCAAGACCGGTGCCAAGGCCACCCCGGTGTGCGTGCCAGAGGCCACCAACGCCTCAGGCATGCCCACGCACACCACCCGCCCGCCCTGGGTACCGCCATCCGGCCCCAGGTCGATGACCCAGTCGGCCTCGGCGATCACGTCCAGATCGTGCTCGATCACCACCACGCTGTGGCCGCCCTGCACCAGCCGGTGCAGCACCTGGATCAGCCGTGCCACGTCGGCCATGTGCAGGCCCACCGTCGGCTCGTCGAGCACGTAAAGCGTCTCGGGCGCCTTCTGGCCCCGCCGCGCCACATCGTCACGCACCTTGGACAGCTCGGTCACCAGCTTGATGCGCTGCGCCTCGCCGCCTGACAAGGTGGGAGAAGGCTGCCCCAGCGTCAGATAGCCCAGGCCCACGTCCTTGAGCAATTGCAGCGGATGGCCGATCGCCGGCATGGCGGCAAAGAACTCGACCGCCTCGTCCACCTCCATGTTCAGCACGTCGCCGATGCTCTTGCCGCGCCAGCTCACAGCCAGCGTCTCGGCATTGAAGCGCTGCCCATGGCAGACATCACAGGCCACCTTCACATCGGGCAGAAAGCTCATCTCGATGGTGCGCATGCCCTGGCCTTCGCAGGCCGGGCAGCGGCCCTCGCCCGTGTTGAAGCTGAAGCGGTTGGCGGCGTAGCCTCGCGCCTTGGCCTCCAGCGTCTCGGCAAACAGCTTGCGGATGGCATCCCAGAAGCCGATGTAGGTAGCCGGGCAGGAGCGGGGCGTCTTGCCGATCGGCGTCTGGTCAACCTCCAGCACCCGGTCAATAGCGCCCCAGCCGCTCAGCTCGGTGCAGGCGCGCAGCAGCACATCACGGGTCGGGCCATCGCCCGGCCGACGGCCCTTGGCGGCCACCAGTTCGGCCACATTGCTGAGCAGCACATCGCGCGCCAGCGTGCTCTTGCCCGAGCCCGACACGCCCGTGACCGCCACCAGCCGGTGCAGCGGCACATCCACATCCACGCCGGCCAGGTTGTGCAGGCGGGCGCCGCGCAAGGCCAAGGCGGGCGTGGTCGCCGTCACGGCCCGGCGTTCATGCAGCGGATGCGCCAGGGGATGGGCCAGAAAACGCCCGGTCAAGGAGTCCGCCACCAGGGCCAGATCGGCCACCGTGCCCTGGGCCACCAGCCGGCCGCCGCGCTTGCCGGCGCCGGGGCCGATGTCGATGATGTGATCCGCGCGGCGGATCGTGTCCTCATCATGCTCCACCACCACCAGCGTGTTGCCCTGGTCACTCAGACGCTTGAGGGCCTTGAGCAGGATGCGGTTGTCATGCGGATGCAGACCGATGGTCGGCTCGTCCAGCACATAGCAGACGCCCTGCAGATTGCTGCCCAGCTGCGCTGCCAGGCGGATCCGCTGGGCCTCGCCACCACTCAAGGTCGGCGCGGCGCGGTCCAGCGTCAGGTAACCCAGGCCGACCTCCTCCAGAAACGCCAGCCGGCTCTGGATCTCGGTCACCACATCGCGGGCAATGCCGGCCTCGCGGCCCTGCAGATGCAGGCCGTCGACCCAGGCCTTGGCATCGCGCACCGACCACTGCGCCACCTGGTGGATGGGCAGTTCGGCAAAGGTCACACCACGCGCGGCCGGGTTCAAGCGGGCACCATGGCAATCCGGACAAGCCTCGCCGGCCAGGCCCTCCACCGTCGGCTCCTCGCTGGGGAAGCTCTG
>CALRVU010000341.1:0-4609 GCA_943371685.1 Bordetella parapertussis
GGTTTGCAGGCCGGTGAAATAAGCGCCGAAGGCATGCGTGCCGCCGGCAAAGGTGAAGGTGGCCGAACCCGCCGGCGCGCCCAGCCATTGGCTGCCACCCGAAGTCACGTTGAAGCCGTAGAGATTACCGAAGGTGAGGTTGCTGACGCCGCTGAAGCCGTTGCCATAGTCGGAGCCCGAGATCGCGACCGAGGCGTTGCCCTGCGTGAAGCCACCCATGCCCAGGGCCTGGGCCTCAAAGGTCAAGGTCTGCAGCGAACCAAAGCCGGCCGCTGCGCTGCCAAAAGAGGTTTCAGCGGCAGCCGATTGGGTCCAGGGGCCGCTCGTGCCAGCAGCATCATCGCTGCCAGAGTAGGTGTTGATGGCCGACTGAGCTGCACAGACGCTGCCCAGCAGCGACAGGCCCAGCGTGACGGTGGCGGTCTTGAGATTTGGATGCATGTGACTTCCCTTGTGTGGTGACCGGCAGGTCGAGCGCCCGCCGGCGGGCGAGTATCCGGGCCCCTGTCCAGCACGCCAGCACGGCTTTGTTACTGAAAAAACACGCGCCTCAGGCCTTGCACGGCGCAGGTGCCGCTGGCCGGACTTACGGTTGTTCACATGGCCTACGTCTTGTTGCCGGCAGAATCCACTGGATCCCTCGTCCCCCCGTCCAGTGATCGCCGTCGTGCCTTTGTCTTTGCCCAGCGCCCGCCCGGCGCCCGTCCAGCCCGGGGCTCGCCGCCGCTCAGCCGTGGCCTGGGCGATGCTGCTGATGCTGTGCGGCGCGGCTCAGGCGGATCCGCTGCTGAACCGGCTGCGCGGCACCTATGTGGCCAGCACGCCCTGGCCGATGACGCTCAGAACCATCGTCCTGAGCGCATCCGATCGCATCGTGGCCGCCGAGGTCGTGGTCGGCCATGCGGGCTGCAGCGGCATCTTCTCGGGCCTCGGCCAATCCGATGGCCAGCGCATCGTGCTGCGCGCCCATCGCCCCGAAAGCCCGCAAGAACAGCGCTGCGAGTTGAGTCTGAGCCTGGACCGGACCGGCCAGAGGGCGACCTTGTCAGCACGGGATTGCGGCAGCTTTCATGGCGCGGCCTGCGAGCTTTCGGGCGAGCTGAAGGCCACCGACCCGAAAACTGGCTGCAACCTCCACCCTGCCCCACCGCCATGATCAAGACCCTGTTGAGTTCCCTGCTGATCGCTTTCTGTGCCAGCACCCAGGCGCAGACGCCCACCGATGCGTCGCTGGATGAGTTGATGAGCCTCACCCACCAGAAGGAACAGGTGCTGAGCACCTTCCAGAATGTGCTGGAGGGGTTTGCGACCGCCACCCTGACCGCCGCGATGCAGGACCCGCGCTTGAGCGAGGACCAGCGCGCCAAGCTCCGCCAGACCAAGATCACCTCGACCGAGATTGCCTCGCGCCTGGTCAGCTGGGAAACCGTCAAGCCGGCCCTGCTCGATCTCTACCGCCAGAAGCTCACCCAGGCGCAGGTGGATCAGGTGATCGCCATGCTCAAGTCACCCGCCTGGCAGACCTTTTCAGAAGCCGTGACCCCGCTGCAAGTCGAATCCGTCAGTGGCGTTGTCCAGCTCGCCACCGGCCTCTATCCCCGGATCGACGCCGAAGTGCGGCGCGCCATCCATGACGAAGTGGCCCAGTCCAAAGGCAAATCCTGACGGCCTGCCCCGGCCATGACGGTGGCCTGGATGCGATCTGCTGCGGCCGTCAGACCCGTTCCAGCACCATAGCGATGCCCTGGCCCACGCCGATGCACATGGTGCACAGCGCGTAGCGGCCACCACCGGCATGCAGCTGGTTGATGGCCGTGGTGACCAGGCGCGCACCGCTGGCGCCCAGGGGATGGCCCAGGGCAATCGCACCGCCGTTGGGATTGACGCGGGGGTCAGCATCGTCCAGGCCGAGGTCGCGCAGCACCGCCAGGCCTTGGGCAGCAAACGCTTCGTTGAGCTCGATCACATCCATTTGCGCCAGAGAAAGGCCGGCCAGCTGCAAGACCTTGCGGGTGGCCGGTGCCGGGCCCATGCCCATGTGGCGGGGCGCCACGCCGGCCGTGGCCATGGCCAGCACCCGGGCCCGCGGGCTCAGGCCGTGGCGAGTGGCGGCGGCCTCGCTGGCCAGCAGCAGCGCACAGGCGCCGTCGTTGACGCCCGAGGCATTCCCGGCCGTCACCGTGCCATCGGGCCGCACGATGCCCTTGAGCTTGGCCAGCGCCGCGAGGCTGGTCTCGCGCGGGTGCTCATCGTCGCGGACGAGCGTGGTCTCGCCCTTGCCCAGCGGCACGCTGACGGGCACGATTTCGGCGTCAAAAAAGCCACGCGCCCGGGCCGCCAGCGCCTTGCTCTGCGAGGCCAGGGCCATGCGGTCCTGGGCCTCGCGCTCGATGCCCCAGTGCCGGGCCACCAGCTCGGCGGTTTCGGGCATGGACTCGACACCGTGCTGCTGTTGCATGCGCGGGTTGATGAAGCGCCAGCCGATCGTCGTATCGTAGACCGCGTTGCTGCGGCTGAACGCCGACTCGGCCTTGGGCATGACAAACGGCGCCCGGCTCATGCTCTCCACGCCGCCGGCCAGCATCAGCTGCGCCTCGCCACTCTTGATGGCGCGGGCCGCCGTGCCCACCGCGTCCATGCCCGAGCCGCACAGCCGGTTCACCGTGCTGCCGGGCACCTCGATCGGCAATCCGGCCAGCAAGGCGGCCATGCGAGCCACATTGCGGTTGTCCTCGCCGGCCTGATTGGCACAGCCCAGGATCACATCATCCAGGGCTTGCCAGTCCAGCTGCGGGTGGCGCGCCATCAGGCTGGCGATGGGCAGCGCCGCCAGGTCATCGGCGCGCACCGAGGACAGGGCACCGCCATAACGGCCGAAGGGCGTGCGCTGGGCATCGCAGATGAAGACTTCAGAAGACATGGTCGGGCACCGGTTGAACTTTGCGGATGACGGCCTGATTCTCAATCGGAGTCGATCCGGTCCCCAGCGGCTTGCAGGCCAGCCTGCCAGGCCGCTTGCTGCAGCCAGGGGCTGACCCGGTAGCGCTCGCCGCGCTCATGGTCGTCCAAGGCCCGCAGCACGGCCACCACCGGATCCACGCCCACTTGCGCCAGCCATTCAAATGGCCCGGCGGGATAGTTGAGGCCCAGCTTCATCGCCACGTCGGCGCCGGCCGGGTCGCAGACACCTTGCTGCACCGCATCGGCAGCCTCGTTGATGAGCATGGCCAGCGTGCGGGCCACCACCAGGCCCGGCGCGTCCGCCACGCGCTGCGGCGCCCAGCCCAGCCAGCTCAGCCAGCGCGGCACCATGGCTTGCCAATCGGCGCTGGCACCCACCGACGCGGCCCAGGCGACCGCGGGCCGGGCCGCACCAGCGGCATGGGGCAGCGACCAGTCCACCACCGCCACCTCGCGGCCCAGCGCTGCCGCGCAGCGGCCATCGGTCTGCCGCAGCTGCGCGCGGCCGGCGGCCAGACCGCACCAGTCGCTGGCGGGCTGTCGCGCAAAGGCCCAACCCGCAGCATCGAGGGCATCCACCAGGCGCGCGGCCAGCAGCCCCTGGCCATGCACGGTCAGCTCGGCCTGGAAGGGCAGCGGCTGCGGGCTGTCGGCCACCGGGGCCGCCAAGGCACTGCCGTCATGGCGGTAGAAGCCGCGCCCGCTCTTGCGGCCCAGCAGGCCAGCATCGACCATGGCCTTCTGCACCAGCGAGGGCGCATAACGCTTGTCGAAGAAGTTGGCTTCGAACACCGACTGGGTGACCGCGAAGTTGGTGTCGTGGCCGATCAGGTCCATCAGCTCGCAGGGGCCCATGCGGAAGCCGGCGCTGCGCAGACAGGCGTCCAGCACCGCCGGTTCGGCCGCGCGTTGCTGCAGCAGCGCCAGCGCCTCGGCGTAATACGGCCGGGCAATCCGGTTGACGATGAAGCCCGGTGTGGAGCGTGCATGCACCGGCACCTTGCCCCAGGCGGCGGCCAGCGCAAAGATGACCTCGGCCACTTCCGGGTCGGTGCACAGGCCCGAGACCACCTCCACCAGCTTCATCAGGGGCACCGGATTGAAGAAATGCATGCCCACCAGACGCTCCGGCCGTTGCAGGCCATGGCCGAGCGCCGTCACCGAGATCGACGAGGTGTTGGTGGCCAGGATGGCTTCGGTACCGAGCACCGTTTCCAGCTGCTGCAGCAGCTCGCGCTTGGCCTGCAAGGCCTCGACGATGGCCTCGATCGCCAGCGTGGCACCGGCGGCCGCTGCCAGCGACCGGATCGGCTGGATGCGGGCCAGCGTCTCGGCGGCCTGCTGTGGCGCCAGCTTGCCCTTGGCCGTGAGCTGGTCGAGCGTGGCGGCGAGCTTGGCGTGCGCGGCTTCGGCGGCACCCTCGCGGGCATCGAACAGCCACACTGTGTGGCCGGCCTGGGCGGCCACCTGGGCAATGCCGGCGCCCATGATGCCGGCACCAACGACCAGCACGCTCGCGCCGGGCGCGATCTGGTTGAGCTTCAAGGATGGCGGCATCGTCTGTGGAATTCCTGAACGCAAAGGTCGATGGAGTCAGCCCGGCGATTCTGCAATGAGTCGAATCACGGCGGCACGGCACTTCCGGTCG
>CALRVU010000342.1:0-4607 GCA_943371685.1 Bordetella parapertussis
GCGCGAAGCTGTGCCACTTCGGCGCTCAGGTCGAAATCTTCGGTCTGGATCGAAACACGCGGGCTGGACATGAAGGGCGCTCCTGACGCGTCAGCCACCGGTGACCGGCGGGAAGAAGGCCAGCTCATCACCGTCCTTCAACATCGCGACGTCTTCGGCCAGCTGCTGATTGATGGCGGCGCGCAGGGCCCGGCCTGGTGCCAGTGCGGCGTCAAACGGTGCACCACGCGCGCACAGGGCCGCCCGCGCATCGGCCACCGTGGCGCCGTCAGGCAAGCTCAGCTCACCTTGGGCGCCCAGGGTCTCGCGCAGCGAGGCGAAGAATCGCAGGTTCAGCTTCATGAGGCGATCAAGGTGGCTAGCGGCAGAAAGCGGACCCGGTCGCCCCGGGCAATCGCCTGGCCCGCCGGGTTGTCGATCAGGCCGTCGGCCCAGACGGCCGAGGTGAGCACGCCGGAGCTCTGATTGGGAAACAGCACCAGGCGACCGTCGGGATTGAGGCGAGCGCGCAGGAACTCGCGCCGCTTGTCCGGCCGCGGCCAGTCAAAGTCGGCTTCCAGCGGCAGCGCCTGGGGCAAGGCGCCAGATGCGCCCTGCAGCACGCGCAAGACCGGCGCCACAGTGAGCAAGAAGGTGATGAAGCTCGAGACCGGATTGCCCGGCAGGCCCATCAACAAGGCTTCGCTGCCATCGGCACGGCGCACCGCGCCAAAAGCCAAGGGGCGGCCCGGCTTGGTGGCCATCTGCCAGAGGGCGATCCGGCCTTCGGCCTGCGCGGCGGGCCGCAGATGGTCTTCTTCACCCACCGACACGCCGCCCGACGTGAGGATCAGGTCGGCCCGGGTGGCCGCGTCACGCAGCGCAGCCCGGGTGGCGTCCAGCCGGTCGGGGACGATGCCCAGGTCTTGAACCTCGCAGCCTGCCGCTTCGAGCAGGCCGCGCAAGGTGTAGCGGTTGGAGTTGTAGATGGCGCCCGGCGGCAGCGGATCGCCGGGCATCACCAGTTCATCACCCGTGGAAAACAAGGCCACCCGGGGCCGCCGCACCACTTGCAGCGTAGCCGCTCCCACAGATGCGGCCAGGCCCAAAGCCTGCGGGTTGAGTCGGCAGCCCGCCGCCAGCACGGTGGCGCCCTGCTGCACATCCTCGCCGCGCCGGCGCACCCATTGGCCCTCGGGGGGCAGTTCGTTGATGCGCACCCGTGGCCCCTGGTCGCCGTCGGCTGGCAGCGCCTCGCAGGCTTCCTGCATCACCACCGTGTCGGCCCCGGCCGGCAGCAGCGCACCGGTGAAGATGCGCGCCGCCGTGCCCGCCTGCAGCGGCTCGCCGACGTGGCCCGCCGGGATGCGCTGGCTGACCAGCATCACCGTGCCTGGGCCCTGCAGATCGGCTCGGCGCAGGGCGTAGCCGTCCATTGAGCTGTTGTCGGCTGGCGGCACGTCGAGGCCCGAGCCCACCGGCTCGGCTAGCACGCGGCCCAGCGCGGCAAAGGTCGACACCGTCTCGCGCTCAGTGATCCGGCAAGTGGCGGCCACTTGCGTCAGCTGGGCCAGCGCCTCGTCCAGGCTCATCAAGGCGGGCTTGTTCACGCGCAAGTGGCCTCGATCAAGGCCTTGACCTGGGTCACCTCGGGCGCCATGACCACAAAGCGCTTGGGCCGCGACTCCAGGTCCTCCAGACCGGCCGGCATGGGCGGATCGATGTCCAGGGCCTCGCGCAGGGTCTGCGCGAACTTGACGGGCAGCGCGGTCTCCAGCACCAGCATGGGCACGCCCGCCTCCACCCGCTCCGCCGCCACCTTCACGCCGTCGGCGGTGTGGGTGTCGATCATCTGGCCGTGCTCGGCCCAGACCTGGCGGATCGTGGCCAGGCGGTCGGCATGGTTGCTGCGACCGGACTGGAAGCCGTAGTCCGCAATCCGGGTGAACTCCTCGGCCGACAGGCTGAAGCGCCCCGCCCGCTCGACTTCGGCGCCGAACAACTGCTTGACCCGTGCGCCATCGCGACCCAGCAGGTCGAAGACGAAGCGCTCGAAATTCGACGCCTTGGAAATGTCCATCGACGGGCTGCTGGTTTCGAAGGTCTCGGCGCTCTTGCGCACCCGGTAGGTGCCGGTGCGGAAGAACTCGTCGAGCACGTCGTTCTCATTGGTGGCCGCCACCAGGTGCTTGACCGGCAGGCCCATCATGCGGGCCACATGGCCGGCGCAGATGTTGCCGAAGTTGCCCGAAGGCACGGTGAAGCTGACCTGCTCGCTGTTGCTGCGGGTGGCCTGGAAGTAGCCGGCAAAGTAATACACCACCTGGGCCAGCAGGCGGGCCCAGTTGATGGAGTTGACCGTGCCGATCTTGTACTGGCGCTTGAAGGCCAGGTCGTTGGACACGGCCTTGACGATGTCCTGGGCATCGTCAAACACCCCTTCGACGGCGATGTTGTGGATGTTCTCGTCCTGCAGGCTGAACATCTGGGCCTGCTGGAACGGGCTCATCCGGCCGTGTGGCGACAGCATGAAGACGCGCACGCCCTGCTTGCCGCGCATGGCGTATTCGGCCGCGCTGCCGGTGTCGCCCGAGGTCGCGCCCAGGATGTTGAGCTGCTCACCGCGCCGGGCCAGTTCGTACTCGAACAAGTTGCCCAGCAGCTGCATGGCCATGTCCTTGAAGGCCAGCGTCGGGCCGTTGGACAGGGCTTCGATCAGCAGGCCTGAGTCGCCCAGCGCCCGCACCGGCACGATGGCCTGGCTGCCGAACACGGCCGTGGTGTAGGTCTTGTGCGTCAGGGCGCGCAGATCGGCGGCCGGAATGTCGTCGATGTAGAGCGACAGGATCTCGAAGGCCAGTTCGGCATAGGACGTCTGGGCCACGGCGCGCCAGCGCGTCAGCGTGGCGTCGTCCACCTTGGGGTACTGCACCGGCAGGTAGAGCCCGCCGTCCGGCGCCAGGCCTTCCAGCAGGATCTCGCAGAACCGCCGCTCGGTCTGGTCGCCCCGGGTGCTGATGTAGCGCATGCCCTGGCTCGCGGACGCCTCCGTCATGCCAGCTCCTCCTTGCGGATGCTGACGATCGGTGCGAGCACCGTGCTCAGCGCCTGCATGCTTTGCAGCGCGTCGCGCATCCGGCCTTCGATGGTGTCGTGGGTCAGGATGATCAGGTCGGTCTGGCGCTCGCCATCGCGCGATTCGCGCTGCAGCACGGCATCGATGGAGATGCGGTTCTCGGCCAGGATGGTGGTGATGCTGGAGAGCACGCCCGCCTCGTCGGCCACCCGCAGGCGCAGGTAGAAGGCCGTCTGCACCTGGTCGATCGGCAAGATCGGGGTGTCGGCCAGGGCATCGGGCTGGAATGCCAGGTGCGGCACGCGGTGATCCGGGTCGGCGGCGTGCAGGCGGGCGATGTCCACCAGGTCAGCCACCACGGCCGATGCGGTGGGCTCGCTGCCCGCGCCCTTGCCGTAATACAGGGTGGTGCCCACGGCATCGCCCTGCACCACCACGGCGTTCATCGCGCCTTCGACATTGGCGATCAGGCGCTTGGCCGGCACCAGGGTCGGATGCACGCGCAGCTCGATGCCGCCCGCGCCGTCGCGCCGCTTGGTGATGCCCAGCAGCTTGATGCGGTAGCCGAGTTGCTCTGCATAGCGGATGTCCACCGCTGACAAGGCGCTGATGCCCTCGACATGGGCCTTGTTGAACTGCACCGGCACGCCAAAGGCGATGGCGCTCATCAAGGTCAGCTTGTGGGCAGCGTCCACGCCTTCGATGTCGAAGGTCGGATCGGCCTCGGCATAGCCCAGACGCTGAGCCTCCTTGAGCACGACGTCGAAGTCGAGGCCCTTGTCGCGCATCTCGGACAGGATGAAATTGGTCGTGCCATTGATGATGCCGGCGATCCACTCGATGCGGTTGGCGGTCAGGCCTTCGCGCAGCGCCTTGATGATCGGAATGCCACCGGCCACGGCGGCCTCGAAGGCGACCATCACGCCCTTGGCCCGCGCCGCGGCAAAGATCTCGGTGCCATGCACGGCCAGCAGGGCCTTGTTGGCCGTGACCACATGCTTGCCGGCGGCGATCGCCTCCAGCACCAGTTCACGGGCCAGGTCGCAGCCGCCGATCAGCTCGATGACGATGTCGATCTCTGGATTGGCAATGATCTCGCGGGCATTGGTGACGATGGGCACCTGATCGCCGACGATGGCCTGAGCCTGGGCCAGGTTGCGGCGCGAGACCATGGCCAGCTCGATGCCCCGGCCGGCGCGGCGCTTGATCTCTTGCTGATTGCGCGCCAGCACGTGGAACACGCCGCTGCCGACGGTGCCGAGGCCCATGAGGCCGACCTGGATGGGTTTGATGGAATTGCTCACGGAGGAAACTCGGAAGGTGGATCAGACCGCGTGACGTTTGCGGTAGTTCTCGAGGAATCGGGCGATGCGCCCGATGGCCTCGGTCAGGTCGTCGGTGTTGGGCAGGAAGACCAGGCGGAAGTGGTCGGGCGTGGGCCAGTTGAAGCCCGTTCCCTGCACGATCAACACCTTTTCTTCTGCCAGAAGTTCGTAGGCGAATTGCTGGTCATCGGCGATCGGATAGAGCGCCGGGTCCAGCCGCGGGAACA
>CALRVU010000343.1:0-4601 GCA_943371685.1 Bordetella parapertussis
GAGCTTGCCCGACTGCACCTGCGGCAACGTGGCCAGCATGCCGTTCATCAGCACCTGGGTCTGGCCGCCAATGGTGTCCTGGATGGCCTGGGAGCCTCCCTTGTAGGGGATGTAGTTCCAGCGCGCACCGCTGCTGGCCTCCACCGCCACACCGGCCAGGTGCGGGGCACTGCCCAGCGCCGTCACGGCAAAGTTCAGCGGTGTGGTCTTGGACAGGGCGGCCAGCTCCTTCAGGCTGTTGGCCGGCACCGACGGATGGACCACCAGCAGGTGCGGTGAGTAGGCCAGCATGCCCACCCCACGCAGGTCTTTGCTCGGATCAAAACTCAAGCGGGTGTAGACCGACGGCGAGATGGCGAGCGCACCCACATCGCAGAGCAGCAGGGTGTAGCCATCGGCTGGCGACTTGGCCACCAGCTCGGTGCCCGCATTGCCATTGGCGCCGGGCTTGTTCTCGACCACCACGGGCTGCTTGAGCGCCTCGGCCAGGGGCTGGCTGATCAGGCGGGCGATGATGTCCGACGAGCCACCGGGCGTGTAGGGCACGATGATGCGGATCGGCTTGGCCGGCCAGGCCTGGGCCACAGCGGCCATGGGGGCCACCAGGGCCAGGCTGGCGCCGGCGCAAAGCAAGAGACGGCGAGCAACAACAGCATTCATGTTCGATTCCTGCAGGGTGAGAGCGGGGGTGTGTGGTATCTCAACGGTCCAGCGCGGGCCGCTTGGGATTGAATTTCCAGCCGGGGATCAGGTACTGCATGGCGCTGGCGTCATCGCGCGATCCCAGGCCATGCTGCAGATAGAGCTGGTGGGCCTTCTCGACCTCGACCATGTCCAGCGTCACGCCCAGGCCGGGCTGCTGCGGCACCTGCACATGGCCGCTCACGATCTGCAGCGGCTCGGTCGTCAGGCGCTGGCCGTCCTGCCAGATCCAGTGGGTGTCGATGGCCGTGACCCGGCCTGGCGCGGCCGCACCGACCTGGGTGAACATGGCCAGTGACACATCGAAATGGTTGTTCGAATGCGAGCCCCAGGTCAGGCCCCAGTCACGGCAGGTCTGGGCCACGCGGACACTGCCGGCCATGGTCCAGAAGTGCGGGTCGGCCAGCGGAATGTCCACGCTCTGCAGGCTCAAGGCATGGGTCAGCTGGCGCCAGTCGGTGGCCACCATGTTGGTGGCCGTGGGCAGGCCGGTGGCGCGGCGGAACTCGGCCATCACCTCGCGGCCACTGAAGCCGTCTTCGGCACCACAGGGGTCTTCGGCATAGGCCACCACGCCGCGCATGTCGCGCATCAGGCGCACCGCGTCCTTCAACAACCAGCCGCCGTTGGGGTCCAGCGTCACCCGGGCCTCGGGGAAGCGCTCATGCAAGGCCCGCAGGGCTTCGACCTCGGCCTCGCCGCGCAGCACGCCGCCCTTGAGCTTGAAGTCGTTGAAGCCGTAGCGCTCGCGCGCGGCCTCGGCCAGGCGGACCACGGCCTCGGGCGTCATGGCCGCCTCATGGCGCAGGCGGAACCAGTCGTTGTCGGCACCCGGCTCGCTGGCATAGGGCAGATCGGTCTGCTGCCGGTCGCCGATGAAGAACAGGTAGCCGAGCATCTCGACCGCGCTGCGCTGCTGGCCCTCGCCCAGCAGGGCCGCCACTGGCACGCCCAGGTGCTGGCCGAGGAGGTCGAGCAGGGCCGACTCGATGGCGGTGACGGCATGGATGGTGGTCCGCAGGTCAAAGGTCTGCAGACCGCGGCCGCCGCTGTCGCGGTCGGCGAACTGCTTCTGCACCGATTGCAGCAGGCGCTGCTGCGCGCCCAGCGGCTTACCCACCACCAGCTCGGCCGCATCGGCCAGCGTCTGGCGGATGGCCTCGCCGCCCGGCACCTCGCCCACGCCAGTGCGGCCGGCGCTGTCGGTCAGGATCAGCAGGTTGCGGGTGAAGAACGGCGCGTGGGCACCGCTCAGGTTCAACAACATGCTGTCGCGCCCGGCGACAGGAATCACCCGCAACGCGGTGATGACAGGCGTGGAAGAAATGCTCATGTGATCCAGAGAGTGTGAAATGGCAAAGACCGCTGCAGCACGTCAAGCAGGCGCCGCGAAGCCGGCTCTGCCGGTCCGCTGATGCAGGCCCATCAATCTGCGGTGATCTTGCCGGCCTCGATGACCTTCTTCCAGCGCGCGAACTCGCTGGCCTGGTAGGCGGTGAACTGCTCGGGCGTGTTGCCGACGATCTCGAAGCCCAGCTCCAGCAACTTGGTCTTGACGGCAGGGTCTGCCAGGCCGGCGACGATGGCGTCGTGCAGCTTGGCCTTGATGTCCGCCGGCAGACCCTTGGGCGCGGCAAAGGCCTGCCATGAGTAGACCGTGGCGCCCGTCACACCCAGCTCTTCCAGCGTCGGCACGTCGGGCAGCAGCGGCGAGCGCTTGTTGCCGGTGATGGCCAGGGCGCGCAGCTTGCCGCCCTTGATGTTGGTCAGGCCGGTGTTGATGTTCATGAAGCTGGCATCCACCTGCCCGCCCAGCAGGTCGGACATGGCCGGCGCGCCGCCCTTGTAGGGGATGTGCAGGCCGGTGGTGCCGGTCATCTGCCAGAACAGCTCGGCGGTCAGGTGGTCGCTGGTGCCATTGCCGGCCGAGGCAAAACTCATCTTGCCGGGGTTGGCCTTGTGGAAGGCCAGCACCTCGGCCAGGGTCTTGTGCGGCGAGTTGGCCGGAACGGCCAGCACATTGGGCGCCTGCACGGCCACGGTGATGTAGTCAAAGTCCTTCAGCGCGTCGTACTGCACGCCCTTGATCAGATGCGGGCCGATCACGAAGGGGCCCAGCGAAGAGACAAAGATCGTGTAGCCGTCGGCTGCCGAGCGCTTGGCCTGGGTGGCGCCCAGGGTGCCGCCAGCACCCGCCTTGTTCTCGACGACGAAGGTGCCGCCCAGCTTCTCGGCCAGCTTGACGCTGAAGGTGCGGGCAATCATGTCGGTGGAGCCGCCGGGCGGGAACGGAACCAGCAGGGTCACGGGTTGCTTGGTCGGCCAGGCCTGGGCCCAGGCGCCGGTGGCGCACAAGGCACCCAGGGTCAGGGCGGCAGCGAAAGTGGTCAGCAGTTTCTTCATGTCTTTGTCTCCTGTTCGAACGGATGCTTTTGAGGGGCCGCTCATTGCGGGCCGAGCGGCGCCATCAGGGCGCGCAATTGCTCGACTTCCGAGGCCTTCAGATCGCTCAACGGCGGCCGCACCGGGCCGGCGCTGTGGCCGATCACCGTGGCACCCGCCTTGACGATGGACACGGCATAGCCTTCGCCCTGGTTGCGCAGCGCGATGTAGGGCAGGAAGAAGTCGCGGATCAGGCGGTCGCAGGTGGCGGTGTCGCCCGAAGCGTGGGCGTTGTAGAAGCCCATTGCCGTCTTGGGAATGAAGTTGAACACCGCTGACGAATAGACCGGGCAGCCCATCGCCTTGTAGGCGCCGGCAAACAGCTCGGCCGTGGGCAGGCCGCCCAGGTAGGCAAAGCGCTCGCCCAGCGTCTGGCGGATGGCGACGAACTTCTCGATGTCGCCGAAGCCGTCCTTGAAGCCGATCAGGTTCGGGTTCTTCTCGGCCAGCACCAGCAGGCTTTGCGGCGTCAGGCGGCAGGCGCCGCGGTTGTAGACGATGACGCCGATCTTCACGCTCTGGCAGACCGCCGTCACATGGTTGATCAGGCCTTCCTGGCTGGCTTCGGTCAGGTAGTGCGGCAGCAGCAGCACACCCTGGGCGCCCAGGCGCTCAGCCTCTTGCGCATACTGGATGGCCAAGGTGGTGCCGCCACCGGCGCCGGCGATGATGGGCGTGCGGCCGCGGCAGGTGTCGAGCGCCACCTTGACGACGTCGCTGTATTCCTTGGGTTCCAGCGAGAAGAACTCCCCTGTGCCACCGGCGGCGAACAGGGCCGACGCGCCGTAGGGCTGCAACCACTCCAGCCGCTCGGCAAAGGGCTTGGGCGCGAACTGGAGCTGCGCGTCGAAGTCGGTCAGCGGAAAGGACAGCAAACCGGACTGCAGGACGATCTTGAGTTCTTGGGGCGACATGGCGCTTCCTGTGGCGGATGAGAGAGGTGGATGGAGGGATTCGATGTCAGCCATCGTACAACTATGTTTGATGGCCGTCACCTAGGGGAAAGCCCTCAAGGCCATTCCGCGTCGATCCGCCCACATCGTGGGAAATATCGGCCAAACTGCCGACCAACCGGCGCCTGCCTGCCTGACAAGACCGGCCTGCTCTCGTACATTTGCCGATCACGTTGTACGACGACTAGCAGCCCATCGCCAACAGCTGCCCCTTTCAAACTGACCCGCCATGTTCATGCCCCGCCCACCCTTGACCCTGCGCATGCATCCCGCCGACAACGTCGCCATCGTGGCCAATGACGGTGGCCTGCCCGCCGACACCGTGCTGCCAGACGGCGTGCCCGGTGCCGGCCTGAGGCTGCACGAGCGCGTGCCGCAAGGCCACAAGGTCGCCCTGGTCGATCTGGCCGAGGGCGAGGTGGTGCGCCGCTACAACGTGCCCATCGGTTACGCGCTCAAGGCCATCCCGGCCGGCAGCTGGATCCACGAACGCCTGCTGCAGAT
>CALRVU010000344.1:0-4568 GCA_943371685.1 Bordetella parapertussis
GGCCGGCGCAAAGCCGGCCGCCACGATCTCGGCCACGCTCTGATCGCCTTCCATGTAGCGGGCCAGGATCGCGTCCAGCACCTCGTACGGCGGCAAGCTGTCCTGATCGGTCTGATCCGGCCGCAGCTCGGCTGACGGAGGCCGGGTGATGATGCGCTCAGGGATCAAAGGGCCGGGTTGGCCATCAACCCGGGTGAAGGGCTGCAGATTGCGCCAGACGGCCAAGCGATAGACCAAGGTCTTGGCCACGTCCTTGATCACCGCAAAACCACCCGCCATGTCACCGTAGAGCGTGCAATAGCCGGTCGCCATCTCGCTCTTGTTGCCGGTGGTGAGCACGATGTCGCCGGTCTTGTTCGACAAGGCCATCAACAAGGTGCCGCGGACCCGGGCCTGGATGTTCTCCTCGGTCGTGTCCTCTGCCAGGCCGGCAAACTGCCCGGCCAACGAGGCCTTGAAGGCAGAGAACATCGGCGCGATGTCGATCTCGTCGTAGCGCACGCCCAGGCCGGCTGCCATCTCCCGCGCGTCCAGCCAGGAGATGTCGGCGGTGTAGGGCGAAGGCATCATCACCGTGCGCACCTTGTCGGCGCCCAGCGCGTCAACCGCCAGCGCCAGCACCAGCGCCGAATCGATGCCGCCTGACAAACCGATGATGGCGCCCGGAAACCCGTTCTTGCCGAGGTAGTCGCGCACGCCCATCACCAGCGCCTGCCAGGCCTGGGCTTCGTAGCTGGGCAAGGGGGTGATGTCCCCATGCACCGCCCCGCCTTCCGCCACCGTGACCATCAGCGTCGCGGCCTCGAAGCTGGGGGCCCGCGCCCTCAGCTCGCCATGGGCATCAAGGGCGAAGGACGCCCCATCAAACACCACTTCATCCTGCCCGCCGACCAGATGCGCATAGAGCAGCGGCATGCCCACGGCGCGGGCACGGTCCGCCATGCGCGCCTCACGCTCGTTGTGCTTGTCCAGGTGGAAGGGCGAGGCATTGAGCACGCACAACACTTGCGCGCCCGCCGCCTTGGCCGCCTGCGCCGGCTCCTCAAACCAGGCGTCCTCGCAGATCAGGATGCCCCAGCGCAGGCCGTGGGCCTCGAACACCAGCGGCCCCAAGCCGGCATCGCGTCCGGAGGCAAAGTAGCGGCGCTCATCGAACACCTGATAGTTCGGCAGTTCACGCTTGCAGTAGCGCGCTTGAACCACTCCCCCTGTCAGCACCGAGGCAGCATTGAAGCGTCTCGGCAGGGAATAGGACTTCGACCTAACATCGGCCGCATCACCCCACAGCGCCGGATGCCCGACGACCAGATGCAAACCTTCGCAATCGGCCAGTTCCTGGGCCAAAGCCTCCAGGCTGGCGTCGCAAGCGGCCATGAACGCCGGGCGCAACAACAGATCCTCGGGCGGATAACCCGTCAACGCGAGCTCGGGGGCGAGCACGATGCGGGCGCCTGCAGCGTAGGCCTCGCGGGCGGCCGAGGCCAGCATGCGGGCATTGCCCGGCAGATCACCCACGGTCGCGTTGATCTGGGCCAGAGCGACCTTGACAGAAACCGGGCTTGACATGGCAGAGATCGAAGGCGAAGCGGCGGATTATCTCATCGCACTCCACACCGAGCCCGACGAGGTGGACTCTGCAGAGTGGGACGATCTGCTGGCCCGGCAGGCCCAACCCACCCCCTTCATGGGCCATGCCTATCTGAAGGCCATGCAGGTTTCGGGCAGCGCCACCGAATCAACCGGTTGGGCGCCATGCTGGGTCACGCTGCGGCGGGGCGGGCAACTGGTCGGCGCCACCGTCACCTGGCTGAAAAGCCACTCCTACGGCGAGTATGTGTTCGACTGGGCCTGGGCCGATGCCTACCAGCGACATGGCCTGGCCTACTACCCCAAGCTGCTCTGCGCCGTGCCCTTCACCCCGGTCCCGGGCAGCCGCTTTCTGGCCGTTGACGAGGCCAGCCGATTGGCGCTGTTCAGCGGCCTGCGCGAAGTCGCCCGCAGCCAACAGCTCTCTTCAGCCCATGTGCTCTACCTGGATGATGCCGAGCAGGCGGCTGCCAAGGCGGCGGGCTGGATGTTGCGTGGCGGCGTGCAGTTTCATTGGCAGAACCGGCAGCCTGAGCCCTACCTTGACCTCACCGATTTCCTGGCCAGCTTGCAGCGCGAGAAGCGCAAGAAAATCCAGCAGGAGCGGCGCAAGGTCGCCGAAGCCGGCATCCAGTTCAAGGCGCTGGAGGGCACCGAGATCACCGACGCCGACTGGGACTTCTTCCACCGCTGTTACGAGCTCACCTACGCGGCCCACCATTCCACGCCCTACCTCAACCGCGACTTCTTCAGCCGCATGGCGGCCACCCTGCCCGCCCACTGGCTGATGTTCATCGCCGAGCAGGACGGACAGGCCGTTGCCGCCTCGCTGGTGGCCATCGACCGATCCAGCGGCGTGGCCTGGGGCCGCTACTGGGGGGCCATCAAGCCCGTCGACTGCCTGCATTTCGAGGCCTGCTACTACCAGCCACTGCAGTGGTGCATTGCCCAGAAGTTTGTCCGGTTCGAGGGAGGCGCCCAAGGCGAGCACAAGATGGCCCGCGGCCTGCTGCCCGTGGCAACCGCGTCGGCCCATTGGCTGGCCCATCCGCAGTTTGCACGCGCCATTGAAGACTTTCTGGCCCGCGAGGGTGTGGGCGTCGAGGCCTACATCGGTGACCTGAAGGAGCGCAACCCGTTCAAGCGATCGACCCCTCCCGACACGACGAGCCGGCCACCATGAAAAAAGCCGCCCGGCGGGGGCGGCTTCAGCAATGTGGTCAGCGCCAGGGCTGCCAGCGATTTACTCGGGCTTGGCAGCGTAGTTCTTCTGGCCGTCCACGATTTCCTTCTTGGCGGCTTCCGGGCCTTCCCAGCCCGTCACCTTGACCCACTTGCCCGGCTCCAGGTCCTTGTAGTGCTCAAAGAAGTGCTGGATGGTCTTCAGGATCATCGGGTTCAGGTCTTCCGGCTTCTGGTACTGGCTGTACAGCGGCAGCAGCTTGTCGGTCGGCACAGCCAGCAGCTTGGCATCAACGCCGGCTTCGTCTTCCATCTTCAACACGCCGATCGGGCGGCAGGTCACCACCACGCCTGGGGTCAGGGGGAAAGGCGTCATCACCAGCACATCCACCGGATCGCCATCGTCCGACAGGGTCTGCGGCACATAGCCGTAGTTGCACGGATAGTGCATGGCCGTGGTCATGAAACGATCGACGAACAGCGCGCCGCTTTCCTTGTCCACCTCGTACTTGATCGGATCGGCATTCATCGGGATCTCGATGATGACGTTGAACTGGTCGGGCGCCTTGGCTCCAGCGGTGACTTTCTGCAGGCTCATGGATGTCTCGGAGTAGGTTGACGAAATGGCTTCAAAACCAGAGCATTCTAAAGACTGCGCTTGCCACGGCCTGACAGGCAATCCGCAACGACCCTCACACCGCACACCGGGCACCCATGAATCTCCCTTGGCTCGACGACGACACGCCCTTCCCGCCCACCAGCCAGGCGCTGGGCGAACAAACCGGCATGGCGGGCTTGCTGGCCGCTGGTGGCGGCCTGTCCGTGGAGCGCCTGAAACAGGCCTACAGCCGCGGCATCTTTCCCTGGTATGGCGAGGGGCAGCCGGTGCTGTGGTGGAGCACCAGCCCGCGCATGGTTCTGCCGGTGGCCGAGTTCAAGATCTCGCGGTCACTGCGCAAGACCTTGCTGAAGTTCAACGCCACCCACAGCTCCGAGATCCGCATCGATCACGACTTCCGCAGCGTGATCGATGCTTGCGCAGGCGCCTCGCGCGAGGGTCAGAACGGCACCTGGATCCTGCCCGAGATGGTCGAGGCCTATGGCGCCCTGCATGCCGCCGGGGTGGCTCACAGCGTCGAGACCTGGATCGACGGCGAACTGGCGGGCGGCCTGTATGCATTGAGCCTGGGGCGCATGGTCTATGGCGAGTCGATGTTCGCGCGCCGCACTGACGCCTCGAAGATCGCCCTGGCCGCCCTGGTGGCCCTGTGCCGCTCGCAGGGCGTGACGCTGATCGACTGCCAGCAACAGACCGGCCACCTGGCCAGCCTGGGTGCCCGGCCGATCGGTCGAAGCGATTTCGAAGCCCATCTGCGTGTCGCGGTCGCCGATCCCCGGGCCATGCACTGGCACTATCATCCAGCGCTGTGGCAACAGCTTGAACTCAGCCCGGGCGCCCCGCGTGCCGATACCCTGACGTGACCCATCCGAAAGAACGCCCGTTCGCTGCACTGCAGTTCTACGCCACGGCGCCCTACGCCTGCAGCTACCTGCCCGATCGACAGGCACGCTCGCAGGTGGCCACGCCCGGTCACCTGATCCATGCAGAGACCTACTCGGCCCTCGTCGCATGCGGCTTCCGGCGCAGCGGGCTGTTCACCTACCGGCCCTTCTGCGACCAATGCCGCGCCTGCCTGCCCCTGCGCGTGCCCGTGGCCAGCTTCAGCCCGACCCGCAGCCAGCGCCGGGCCCAGGCCAGCCATGGCCACCTGCGCACGCGGGTCACCAAGCTGGGCTTT
>CALRVU010000345.1:0-4565 GCA_943371685.1 Bordetella parapertussis
GGCCGAGCAACTCGGCCAGCGTGGCCGTGGCCAGCGAGGCCCCTTCCACGCTGCGGGTCGCGCTGTCGGCCAGCACCCGGGCGCTGAGCGCGTTGCGGTCGCTGACGCGCTCGATGTGCTCTGCATGCTCGTACCAGGCCAAAGCCGCCAAGGCCAGCAACACGGCCAGCAGCAATCCAGAGCCCAAGGCAGCGGCCATCCACCCTGTGGGCAGCTTGCGCATCAAGCTCTGTCGCATCCCGGCCGGGCTGGCAGTTGCGGCCACGGAATCGCCTCTGCGTCGCTCAGTGCAGGCGCACGATGGGCGACAGCCCGAATTGCCGGGCCGCGGCCTCGAGACGACCGTCGCGCTGGATCCTGCCGACGAAATCATCGACCGTGCTCAGCCAGGCCGCATCACCGGGCTTGACGGCGTACGCGTATGGCAGCACATGAAACGGTGCAGGCGGAGAAATCAGGCTGGCCCAGTCGGCGTTGTCCAACAGACGGCGGCTGTAGGGATAGTCGGTCATGAACACATCGATGCGTCCGGCCTCCAGCTCACGCTCGCGCGTTGCGGGCGGTGCCACCTTCACCAACTGGGCGCGCTTCAGGCTGGCCGCCATCACCGGCTCCATGAACGTGCCGGACTGCACCCCGACCAGCACGCCGGGTTTGTCGATGTCCTCCCAGCGGCTCACGGTCTTGCTGCCCTTGGTCGTCACCGCGTAGATGTCGCTCTGCAGATAGGGCCGGCTGAAGCGCAGCACCGCTTGGCGCTGCGGCAGCATGGCGACGGCGAACATCGCCACATCGCAGCGTTCTGCCAGCAGATCATCCACCAGGGTGGCGAAGGACGAATCCACATATTGCAGCGTCGCGCCCAGGTCTTTGGCAAAGCCTGCCGACAGCTCGATGTCGATGCCACTGAGTTGACCGGTGCGCGGATTGCGGTGACTGATGCCGTAGTAGTCGGGCCAGATGCAGACCCGCAAGGTGCGGCTGGCCTTAACGCGCTCTGCAACCGCCGCGGCACTGGCCTGCCCGGGCCAGAGCAACAGACACCCTGACAGGGTCAACAACAGCGCAAGACCAGCTGCCGTGATTTGCGCAGGGCACCGATTGCGTCGAAGGATGGATGCGGGCATGGAAGTCCTGTTCTGCACATGTGCCGGATTCAGTTGACCGGAACAAACCGGCCGAAGGTGTCCAGCAACTGCATGACGCTGAACGGCTTGACCAGGTAGGCGTCAGCGCCTGCGCGCAGGCCTGCCTCCTGATCGGCGGCAGACCCCCGAGCAGAGAGCACTACCACCGCCACCGTGCCCATGTGGGGATTGCCCTTGATGGCCCGGCACAGGTCCAGGCCACTGAGCTCGCCCGGCATCATCACATCGAGAAACACCAGATCGGGCTGAATCTCACGGGCCATCTCCCAGCCCACGGCCGCATCCGGCGCCTCGTGGAGCTCGCAATTCTCGAACTCGAGCGACATGCGAATCAACCGGCGAATGTCGGCATGGTCTTCGACGATCAGAACTTTTTTCATGGTGATGTCCGGGAAAGCGGAGTCTCAGGCAAAGGCCCAACGCAGTGAATGCCACGCCATGTGCCATCGTAGGTCCGAAATGATAAAAACTGCAACAGTTTCACGCTCACGGCGTGCGTAATCCGGCAGAATCTCGCGAATGTCAAGCACGCCGCCCTCGCCGTCCCTGCCGGACGAAGACTGCTCCACGCAACAAGTGGCGCGCCATCTGGGCTTGTCGGTGCGATCGGTTCAGATGATGGTCGACCGTGGAGAGCTCGAGGCGTGGCGGACCACCGGAGGCCACCGGCGGATTGCACGGGCCTCGGTGGAGCGCTGGGTGGTGGCGCGCAAGGATGGCGCAGCCCAGCCTGGCCGGCAGGCAGCCACACCCCACTCGACCAAGGTCGGCGCCAGCGCTACCCATGGCCAGCCCAGGCGCCGCGCCTCGGATGCCAGCGGGCCGGTGGTCTTGCTGATTGAAGACTCGCGCCACTTCCAGAACTTGATCTCGATGATGATCAAGGCACAGTTTCCTCACGTCAGCTTGCATGTGGCCGATGACGGAATCTCCGGTCTGGCCTTGGCCGGACAGCTGCAACCCGATGTCCTGCTGATCGACTTGCTGCTGCCCGGCATTGACGGGGCGAGCCTGCTGATGAGCCTGCGCTCTCATCCGGCCTTCAAGCGCAGCCGATTGATGGTGATCACCTCACTGAACCCCGATCAGCTGGATGCCTATGCGACGGCTCTTGGCAATGTGCCGGTGGTGCACAAGCCCAAACTCGTGCTTGAGTTTCCGCCCTTGATGCATGCGGCGCTGACCGCATTGGCGCCGCGCAGGCCTGCGTGAACAAGGGCTGCAGCATGTCCGTGTCCGGGTCAGCAGAACTCCCCCGGGTGCTGCTCATCGATGACGATCCGTCGATCAGGCGCCTGATCTGCATGGCCCTGGAGGACCTGCCACTGACCCTGATCAGCTGCGAGAACACGCTGGAGGCCCGTGAGGTGCTGGCCCGGCGGACGGTCAACTTGATCATCACCGACCTGATGATGCCGGGCGAGACCGGGGCAACGCTGCTGGAGAGCTTCGTGGCCCAACCGGCGCTGCAGGGCGCAGCCCGCTTGGTGGTCTTCAGTGCCATGGCGGCCAGACAGCAAGCGGACAACTGGCCCGATCTCTGGGCATGGCTGCCCAAGCCTTCATCCATCGACGCCTTGCGCGGGTGCGTGCAGGGCGCATTGAATCTGAGCCCGAACGCAGCGGGAGCGCCGTCGGCAGCGGCGCCGCTGGATCGCCGTGCCGAGCAACAAAAGGCCATCGCAGAGCGCTTTGGCGGCGATCTGGCGCTCTACAACGCTTTCCGCCTGAGCTGCATCCGGCAGTTCGAGACCGATCTGGCCCGGGGTGAGCAGGCCAGCCTCGCAGGCGACGGGCAGACGCTGGCGCAATTGGCGCACAACCTCAAGAGCGTGCTCGCGCTGCTGGGTCTCCCGGAAGGATCCGCCGCAGCGGCCCGACTGGAGAATGCTGCCTTGAGCAGCCTGAGTGAACAAGGCGCGGCATGGCGGAGTCTGCGCGCAGCCGTCGAAAGCGGCATGCGCGAGGATTGAAACGCCAAAAGCACACCCAAGCTGCAACGCGCCTTAGCAGCAAGCGCAGGCTAGCGCCAGCCGTCGGCCCTTCAAGTGGACCCGGACTGAGACATTCAGCACGGAGTGCGGTGCCGATGTGGTCGGCTGGCCGCATTTTTCCACCCCCCTAGAACGCAGGGGGTGCGCCGCTCAAAGCTAACTAAAATCAAGAACTTACAAGTTGTATCAACTGAGCGGCGGCCGGCCCACGGTCGGGCCGCACAAGCTTCTGGAGTCATTTGAATGATCGCTCGCACCGTCACGCTCGGCGCCCTGCTCTTCAGCACCATGGCAGGTGCCCAAGCCAATGCAACCAACCTGGTGGTCAACGGCGGTTTCGAGTCCAGCACCAATGGCGCCGAGTTGCAGCTGGGCACCAAAACCGACCTGACGGGTTGGACGGCCAGTGGCTATGCGTTCCTGTTCAATGGCGCCACGGCTGGCTCCAATGGCGCCATCTATCTGGGCCAGAACGCTCAGGGGCAACCCACGGACTACCGGATCCGCCTTTGGGGTACCACCTATGGCCCGGCCAACGGACTGGGTGCCAGCGCCTCGGGTGGCAACTTTGTCGGCATTGACGGCGCCTACGACACCCATCCGCTGTCGCAGACGATTTCGGGTCTGACCGTGGGTCAGCAGTATGAGGTGAGCTTTCAGTGGGCCGCCGCGCAGGAGTACACCTACTACGGCGCCAGCTACTCGAACTGGACGGTCAGCCTGGGCAACGAGTCGTACACCACGGCCACCCAGCAGATCGCAAGCCAGGGCTTCAGCGGTTGGCTGAACCAGACCTTCACTTTCACGGCAGACAGCAGCAGTGAAGTGCTGAGCTTTCTGGCGGGTGGCGGACCGCATGGCTTGCCGCCGTTCGCCTTGTTGGATGGCGTCAGCATGACCGCCGCAGCCGTGCCGGAGCCCTCAAGCTGGGCACTCATGCTGGCTGGTTTCGGGCTGATGGGCGCCGTTGCGCGGCGCCGCCGGAACAGCGACCACGGTTGAGCGCCTGAAGCGCAAGACCCGCCCGCGTGCTCCGCTGGCGTGGTCGGCGCGCGCAGCCCATGATCGACTTGTTCTACGACACACTGCGCCTGACCCTCTGGCTGGGTTTGCTGGCTGCGGTGTTCGTTCCACTGGAACGGCGCTTTGCGCTGCACCAGGCGCCTGTGCTGCGCGCCCAGTGGCAGGCGGACCTCGGCCACTATTTCTTCAATGGCCTGGTGCTGCCTTTTCTGCTCGCCCTGCCGCTGGGTCTGCTGAGCAGTCTGGCACAGCGGTGGATGCCCGACGCATGGCTCAATGGGCTGTCGGCACTGCCCTGGGGCGCCCGGCTTGGCCTGTCCTTGCTTGTCGCCGAGACGGGCTTCTACTGGGGCCACCGGCTGAGCCACACCTGGCCCTGGCTGTGGCGCTTCCATGCGGT
>CALRVU010000346.1:0-4561 GCA_943371685.1 Bordetella parapertussis
CGCGCGGCGGCCAGGCGCTGCGGCGTCATCGCCAGTCCAGCCCCAGCCTGCATAGAACGGCATGCCGAAGCAGCGCACCGGCTTGTTCCACAACAGAGCCTCGAAGCCCATCTGCGATGTGACCACGTAGACGGCCGCCACCTGCTCCAGCAGGCGCGCCGGGTGCAGCGCCTCACCCAGCACCGTGACCCGGGCCGCCTGCGCCGGGCTGAGCCGGCCGAAGTGCCCTTGCTTGCGACCGGCCACCACATCCGGGTGAACCTTCAGCAGGATGCGCGAGCCCGGGTGCTCGTCGAGTGCGGCCTCCAGCATGCGCTCAAAACTGCGGGCAGACGCCAGTCCGAACGCGATCGACGCATCTCCGGCGGTCTGATCGACCACCAGCACATCACCCGGCTGCACCTGGCCGCGCCACTCACGCCCCTGGTTGTATTTGGACACCCGGTGCTGCTGCCACAGTCCCTGCAGACGCCGGGCCCGATCACGGTCCGCCGCCGCGAGCGGCCGGGCGATCAGATGCTCCAGACGGGATGGATTCCGTGCGTCGTAGTAGATGCCAATGTCGTCGAAGACCAGGGACCCGGGCGGCTCATCCGGCCCCAGCCCCACCGAACGCAGGAAACCTTCCTCGAGACGCAACACCGGCAGGCCGCGCGCCGCGGCCCATGCGTCCGCCCGCGCTGCGCTCGGTTTGCGGCCCCAGGCCAGCACGGCCGATGGCTGGGCAGCGCCCGCGCGCCAGCGGGAGACCAGCGTCACCCCCGGCAACAGCGCCGGCAGCGTGGCGACCTGAGCCACGCCCCGACCGTGCAGGACGGCGCAGCGCAGTTCTGCCAGACCGGCGTCAATGCGCTCGGTCATGGCCAGATCCTGAGGCCCGCGCGACCCGGCCTTTCAGTCATGCCGCGCCGACCCCACCGGATCAGAGACCCGAAGCCGCGAAGTGCGGGTTGTCGAAACCCGGCTTGCCATAGCGCAGATCGCTGCCATCGGCCACCACCGTGACACGGCCGCCGGCAGCGCGGAGCACCGCATCCCCTGCAGCAATGTCCCATTCCATGGTCCGGCCCAGGCGCGGGTAGATGTCGGCCTCGCCAGCGGCCACCAGGCAGAGCTTGAGCGACGAACCGGCATTGGTGCGCGAGGCCACGGCACGGCCCGCCAGGAAGGCGTCCAGTGCGGTTTCGTCACCATGCGAGCGACTGGCGACCACCGTCAGACCCTCAGGAGGCACCGCGCGGCAGCGGATCGCGCGCTTGCCCTGGGCATCTTCCAGCCAGGCGCCAAGCACGGAAGCGCCCGTGAACAAGCGGCCGATGGCCGGCGCATAGACCAGTCCCAAGACGGGCCGACCGGCCTCGATCAGGGCGATGTTGACCGTGAATTCACCATTGCGGCTGATGAACTCCTTGGTGCCGTCGAGCGGATCCACCAGAAAGAAGCGGTCACTCACATCCGGAATGTGACCTGCGGCCACAGCCTCTTCAGCCACCACGGGCACGCCCGGGGCAATGCGGGCCAAGCCGGCCAGGATGACTTCCTCAGCCTTCTGGTCGGCCTGGGTGACGGGCGACTCGTCGCCCTTCTTCGTCACGTCAAAGTCGGTGGCGTAGATGTCCATGATCACCTTCCCCGCATCGCGGATCAAAGGCGTCAGCTGTTCAAGCAAGGATCCGGGATCGAGTGTCAAGGCAGACATGGGCTTCACTTTCAAACAAGGGATAAGGGATTGTGCAGGAAGTGACTAAGAATTAGACTCCCTAAAACATTTATTGACCAGAGTCCAAAGCCCGTGCCCACCACCCCCGAACTGGAGCAACTGAACGCGCGCCGCAAGCGTGCGGTGCAGCTGCGCGTGGACGGACGGAGTTTGGCTCAGATTCGTGAAGAAACCGGCCTGAGCGTGCCAACCATCATCAAGGCTTGCCAGGCATTCGCCGGCGGCGGCTGGTCCGCCATCGGCGTGGGCGAGCGCGGCCGCCCGGTGGGCGATGGACGAGTGCTCGACGCCGGCCAGGAGATTGCCCTGCGCGCCGCCGCGTTGCAAGGCCCGCCCGAGCTGGCCGGCAGCCCGGCCGCCCTCTGGAGCGGTGCGTCGCTGCAAGCCCTGGCGGCAGAGCGTTTCGGCCTGCAGCTGCAGACCCGCGCCGTGGCGCGACTGCTCAAGCGCTGGGGCCTGGCCTTGCACGGCTTGCGAGACCTGGCGGCACAAGCCAGCGTCCATCAGGCCGAGCGGCAGCGCTGGCTGCACGAACAATGGGAGCCCGCGCTGCAAGCCTGCAGCGGGCCGCGACGCCACCTGCTGTGGGCGGGCACCTTGCGCCACCCCGACCTGGCCTCGCCTGGCGGCCTGATCATCGCCAGCACACCCCGCGGCAGCCTGCGTTGGCTGCCCGTGCCTCAATTGGCTTCGGCCGAGGCCTATCTCGACTTTCTGGCCCGGCTTTTGCGTTCAGAAACCGGCCACAGTACGGTGTTTTTGCACGGACCAGCCCTGGACCGCGCCCCCGCAGTGCGCGATTGGCTGGCCGCTCGTGCCGACAAGATCTCGTTGCAAACTTGCCCTGTGGCACCGATTGCGCGCAATCTTCCCGAAACCCCTCTGCAGCCAGCGCCCCCGCCGGCAACGCAGCCCATCACAATCGGGGCCCGACAGGACCCTGTTCTTTCCAAACCTCAGCCCCCAACGGATCCCACCATGAGCTTGACCCATTTGCAGCGCCTGGAAGCCGAGAGCATCCACATCATGCGCGAGGTCGTCGCCGAGGCCGACAACCCCGTGATGCTTTACTCCATCGGCAAGGATTCGGCGGTCATGCTGCACCTTGCGCGCAAGGCGTTCTACCCGGCACCGCCACCCTTCCCGCTGATGCACGTGGACACCACCTGGAAGTTCCGGGCCATGTACGAGCTGCGCGAGAAGGCCGCCAAGGAAGCCGGCATGGACCTGCTGGTCTATCACAACCCCGAAGCCATGGAGCTGGGCATCAACCCCTTCACCCACGGTTCGTCCATCCACACCGACATGTGGAAGACCCAGGGCCTGAAGCAGGCACTCGACAAGTTCAACTTTGATGTGGCCTTTGGCGGCGCCCGCCGCGACGAAGAGAAGAGCCGCGCCAAGGAGCGCATCTTCTCGTTCCGCTCGGCCCAGCACCGCTGGGATCCGAAGAACCAGCGTCCGGAACTCTGGCGCCTGTACAACGGCCGCAAGATGAAGGGCGAGTCGATCCGCTGCTTCCCGATCTCGAACTGGACCGAGCTGGACATCTGGCAGTACATCTACCTCGAGAACATCTCGATCGTGCCCCTATACATGGCCGCAGAACGCCCGGTCGTGGAACGCGACGGCACCCTGATCATGGTCGATGATGACCGCTTCCCGCTGCGCGAGAACGAAGTGCCGATGATGAAGAGCGTGCGTTTCCGCACCCTGGGCTGCTACCCGCTGTCGGGCGCCGTCGAGTCCACCGCAGCCACGCTGCCGGACATCATCCAGGAAATGCTGCTGACCAAGACCTCTGAGCGCCAGGGCCGGATGATCGACCACGACTCGGCTGCATCGATGGAGAAGAAGAAGCAAGAAGGCTACTTTTAAGCCCCCAACGCTCCCTTCCGGTCGCTGCCCCCCGAGGGGGCTCGCGCAGCAGACCGGCAAAGCCGGATCTGCGCACGCCACTTGGCAAAACCAACAAATTTCTAAGGAATCACCATGGCCCACGTATCGGACCTGATTTCCACTGACATCGAAACCTACCTGAAGCAGCACGAGCACAAGAGCCTGCTGCGCTTCATCACCTGCGGCTCGGTGGACGACGGCAAGTCCACCGTCATCGGCCGGTTGCTGTATGAATCGAAGATGCTCTTCGAAGACCAGCTCGCCGCCATCGAGAACGACTCCAAGAAGTGGGGCACCCAGGGTGGTGACATCGACTTCGCACTGCTGGTGGACGGCCTGGCGGCCGAGCGCGAGCAAGGCATCACGATTGACGTTGCCTATCGCTTCTTCAGCACCGATCGCCGCAAGTTCATCGTCGCCGACACCCCGGGCCACGAGCAGTACACCCGCAACATGATCACCGGCGCGTCCACCGCCGACGTGGCCGTGATCCTGATCGACGCGCGCAAGGGCGTGCTGGTGCAGACCCGCCGCCACAGCTTCCTGGTCAAGTTGATCGGCATCCGCAAGGTGGTGCTGGCCATCAACAAGATGGACCTGGTGGACTACTCGCAAGAGGTGTTCGACCGCATCAACGAGGAATACCGCGTCTTCGCCAAGCAGATCGGTCTGCAGGACATCACCAGCATTCCGCTGTCGGGCCTGAAGGGCGACAACATGCTGGAACCGAGCGAGAAGACGCCGTGGTACCACGGCCCGACCTTGCTCGGCTTCCTGGAAACCTGCGAAATCGACGAAACCCGCCTGCAGAAGCAGCCGTTCCGCCTGCCCGTGCAGTGGGTCAACCGCCCCAACCTCGACTTCCGCGGTTTCTGCGGCGTGATCACCGGCGGCACCGTCCGGCCGGGTGACCGCATCCGTGCCCAACCTTCAGGTCGTGAG
>CALRVU010000347.1:0-4558 GCA_943371685.1 Bordetella parapertussis
GATCACGCCGACGTGGACGCCACCTACACCTATACCTGCGCCCAGCCCCAGGCCCTCAAGCGGCTGGAGGTGCGCTTGTTCGACGCCTACAAGCGCATCGCCCGCATCGATGTGCAGGTGGCCGGCGCCAAGGGCCAGTCCAAAGCCACCCTCAAGCGCCCGGCGCGCGATGTGGTCCTGGCGCCCTGAGTGCCCATGAACTGGACGCGCCGCCGCTGGGTTCAGGCCGTCGGGGCCGGCGCCAGCCTGCTGAGTCTGGGCTCGTGGGCCGCCGGGGTCGGGGCGCCAGCCGCACCCGGGGCCGTGCGCACCATCCGCTGGCCGGACCTGGTGCCGGCCGGCTGGGATCCGGCCCAGCAGTTTGCCCACCGCAAGGTGGACCGCATCAAGGAAGGCGACGAAAAGGAGCAGGCCCTGATGCGCGAGATGCGCGAACTGTGGGACCAGGCCCCGACACGCGATGAGCTCAACGGCGCTCGCCTGCGCCTGCCGGGCTATGTGGTGCCGCTGGAGCAGGCCCGTGGCAAGGTCAGTGAGTTTCTGCTCGTGCCCTACTTTGGCGCCTGCATCCACAGCCCGCCGCCACCGGCCAACCAGATCGTGCTGGTGGCCTTGGCCCAGCCCCGCGAGATGCGCAGCATGGACACCGTCTGGGTCACGGGCGTGATGCGGGTGCAGCGGGCCGAGTCGGCCATGGGCATGAGCGGCTACAAGCTGGAGCAAGCCAAGGCCGAGCCCTATGTGGCGCCGCGCAGCTGAAGCCGGCGCAGGCCGTCAGTCCAGGCTCAGCACCCGGTCGCCCGGCTCGGCCACGCAGCCCTCGGCCAGCGGCTCCCAGCCCCGGCGCACCACGATCTGTGTGGTGTTGTGGCAGAACTCCAGCCGCTGGGCGCCGGGCAGGCGCTGCTGCACAAAGCGCTCGATGGCCACCGGCATGCTGATGCGGTAGCGAGCCTGCTCCAGGTCGCTGGCCGGATGGTCGCGGTTGTGGATCCAGGGGATGAACTGGGCGAGGTCGATCATCCAGCGGCCGCCGGGGGCGATCACCGTCGGCTCATAGCCCTGAGCCTGCAGCCAGCTCTGGGCATCGCGGCGCCCCGCACCAGGCTGCAGGGGCGCCCAGGCGCTGGCCAGCATCTCCATCACCCACTGGTTGCAGTTCTGGAAGGCCTCGCTGTAGGCATAGGCATTGGCGCTGTAGTCTGCCCCCAGCAGGCCCAGCGCGCGGCGGTTGTCGATGGCCGCGTCGGCCAGCGCGCCGGCTTGCGGCTCGGGCAGCAGCACCATGGACACATAGCCCAGCGAGGGGTTGTGGGTGCCCAGCAGAAAGCCGGCCAGGCCTTCGTCAAACAGCTTGGGCCGGGCGGCATCGCAGTCAAAGTAGAGCTGCCGCACCGACCAGGGCGCATTGCTGCTGTCGCGCAGGCTGATGCCGGCATGCGAGTAGCGCTGGCCGATCCGGTCCAGGTTCAGGCCGGATCGGGCCACCAGCGCCACGCGCTGGCCCGATCCGATCAGCTCGGCCCGCACCACGGCGGCAAAGCGCAGCATGCGGTCCTGCTCTTGTGCGGTCGGCTCCGTGGGCTTGTCACACCACTGCAGCATGCCGGCCTGGGCCGGTGCAGCCAGGCCCAGCAGGGCCGCGCAGGCCAGCAGCGCAGGCCACGGTGCCCGCCGCTGCGGCGCCGGACTCAAAGCGTCACGGCGCGGGTCGGCATCTCCTGGTGCCAGTCGTCATGCAGCACCAGGAAGAAGGCCTGCTGATTGCGCGTCTCCGAGAACTCCAGGCCATAGGGCCGCTCGCGGGCCGTGATCAGCTCGCCTTGGGTCAGACCGCGCAGGTTCAGCGTCTTGGCCGGCAGGACCAGCGCAAAAGCATCGTTGCTGGTGCCCTCGGTCACGGCCTTCAGCTGGAGGCGCACCATGCCGGGCTGCTCGGCCACGGCCGCCACCTCGGTGATGCGGTAGTCGCCCGCAGCCACGCCGGTGGCCCGCGACGAGCTGCCGCTGATGCCTTCGATCGAGGTCGAGATGCTGGCCGACGAGGTGGTCAGGCTGGTCGATGCCGACGAGGCCGCCATGCTGGCCGCGTAGGACGGGATGCACCATGCCGCTGCCAGCAGCAGGGGCACGGCCAGCCAGGCCAGGCGCACGGCGGTGGGCCGTTGGGCGCTCAGGCGGGCCGCGGTGATCGGGGCATTGCGGTGGCTGGGTCGGGCAGGGGTATGGCGCATGTCAGGTGTCCAGAGTTCGATGGCATCTTAGCCGCACGGCTCAGCGCCACTGTCATCGGCGCCACACAGGCCCTGCCTAGACTGGGCTGCAATGACTGCTGCGCCCCACCTGAACCACCTTCTGCCCGATCGCCGCCGTTGGCTTCTGGGGGCGGCATCGCTGGCCGGGCTGGCCGCCTTGCCCGGCTGCGCAGTGGTGCCGGATGCAGCGCCCGGCCCGGATGAGCCGGCGGCAGCTACGCCCGCGCCCGCGCAAGGCCCGGCCTTGTTCTCTGCCGCCACGGCGCTGGGTGGCCTGCCCGCTGGCTGGCATCCGCACATCATGCGGCGCACCGTGCCCGCCACCCGCTACACCCTGGTCGACAAGGACCAGCGCCGGGTGATCCATGCCCAGGCCGAGCGTTCGTCGTCGGGCCTGCGCTGCGATGTCAACCTGGACCCGGCCGATCAACCCTGGCTGGACTGGACCTGGCGGGTCGACTCCATCGACACCCGCGCCACCGTGGCCGACGACGACCTGGACGACAGCCCCGCCCGCCTGGCCCTGGCCTTTGACGGCGACCTGAGCACGCTGCCGCTGCGCGAACTGATGTTCCGCGAGCAGGTCGAGCTGTTCACCGGCCATGTGCTGCCGTTTGCGTCGTTGATGTATGTGTGGGACGGCCATGCACCGGTGGGCAGCGTGTTCTTCTACCCGCGAAGCCGGCAGATCCGCTACCTGGTGGTGGAGAGCGGCCCGGCCCGCACTGGCCAGTGGCTGGGCTACCAGCGCAACGTGCTGCAAGACTATCTGCAGGTGTTTGGCCACCCGCCCGGCCGCCTGCGCAGCGTGGGCGTGATGTGCGACAGCGACGACCTGAAGAACAGCAGTCAGGCCTGGTTTGGTGACTTGCGCTTTGGCAGCGCCCGCCCGACCGGGGCCTAAACCACCTGCACGCCCAAGCCACTCACCAGCGCCGCCGCTTGATCGGCCGACACCGTGCTGCCCTGGCAGAACTGGGCCAGCGTGGTCAGCGTCATGCCGCTGATGTCGACGAAGCGCAGATCGGCGCCTGCAAATTGCGCATTCTTCAGGTTGGCGTGGCGCAGGCTGCCGCCTTCAAACACCGCATCCCGAAAGTCGCAGCCGCCCAGGTCGGCGTCTGAAAAGTTCAAGTGCTTGAGCACCTGCTTGCGAAACGACACGCCGCGCAAGTCAGCCGCCACCAGCAGCGAGTCCTCAAACACCAGGCCCAGCGTGCGTGCGCTGCCAAACTGCGCCCCGGTCAGCTTGACGCCCTCAAACCGCACCGACGCCATCTGCGCGCGCAGCCAGCTGGTGTTGTTCAGGTCACAGCCCACGAACTGCGCGTCTGACAGATCGCACAGATGGAAGTTGGCCTGCCCCGCCTTGCAGTCCTGCCAGTGCGATTGCGTCAGCGTGCTGCGCTCGAACGAGGCCCCGACCATCGAGCAGCCCACCCACCGCGCCTCGCGCAGATCCAGCCGCGACAAATCCTCGCCGTCCAGCACGCATCGCTCCAACAGCAGCGCCCCCGCGCCCTGCGCCAGCCCCGCCACCACCTCCGCCCGGCTCACGGTCTGGCCGACTAGGGCAGGGGCAAAGTGCAAATCGGGCATGGCAGGCTTTAAAAATGGGGTCGGAGTCGGTTTCTGTCCCGCCGCACCGCAGGGCGACCGGGCCTGCACTCTAGCCGCCCAACCCTGGCGCGCCGTCAAAGCCCCAGGGGTGGCGGCAGGGTATGCGCTGCGGGTTTGACGGCGGGGCGGGGGTGTGCACAAGGCTGAGCAGGCTTCGGTGTCCATGGCGGCGTTTGACAGAAGTCGACAACAGCTTCAGACTAGTCAAATGACTAGTTCGATTGGAGTCAACATGCATTCATGGCCTGTACAAGATGCCAAGGCGCGGTTCAGTGAGTTCTTGGATGCGTGTCTGGTCGAAGGGCCACAGATGGTCACACGTCGTGGGGCTGAGGCGGCCGTTCTGGTGCCGGTGCATGAGTGGCGGCGCTTGCAGGCAGCTGCGCGGCCGTCTTTGAAGGAGCTGCTGCTGGCAGACGAGTCTCGCGCTGAGTTGGTGTTGCCTGCCCGCGGTCTGGTGAAGCGGCGCAAGGTGGAGCCCTTCTTGTGACGACGCGCTACTTGCTCGACACGAACGTGGTGTCGGAATTGCGCAAGCCAAGGCCCCATGGCGGCGTCGTCGCATGGCTCTCAGGGTTGGACGACGCCCAGTTGTACCTCTCAGCCGTGACGCTGGGCGAGATCCAGGCAGGTGTTGAGCTGACTCGAGAGCAAGACTCAGCCAAGGCCGATGAGATTGAAGC
>CALRVU010000348.1:0-4542 GCA_943371685.1 Bordetella parapertussis
CGAAGTTCAGCACCTCGTCGGTGTCGCGGCCTTCCACATCGGCATGGCGGGCCAGGGCGATCTTGTCCTGGGTCAGCGTGCCGGTCTTGTCAGTGCACAGCACGTCCATGGCGCCAAAGTTCTGGATCGCGTCCAGCCGCTTGACGACCACCTGCCGGCGCGCCAGCAGCACGGCGCCCTTGGCCAGGGTGCTGGTCACAATCATCGGCAGCATCTCGGGCGTCAGCCCCACCGCCACCGACAGGGCAAACAGAAAGGCCTCCAGCCAGTCGCCCTTGGTCCAGCCATTGACCAGGAAGACGATGGGCACCATCACCGCGGCAAAGCGGATCAGCAACCAGCTGACGCTGTTGACCCCGGCCTGAAAGGCATTCGGTGCCGACTCGGTGGCCGTGGCATGGGCGGCAAGCGTGCCGAAGTAGCTGCGCGGCCCGGTGGCCACCACCAGCGCCGTGGCCGTGCCCGACACCACATTGGTGCCCATGAAGACCAGATTGCGCCGCTCCAGCAGCCCGGTGCCGGCTAGCGCCGCCCCTGGCGCCGGATCAGCCTCCACGAACTTCTCCACCGGCAAGGACTCACCCGTCATCGCTGCCTGGGCCACGAACAGATCGCGGGCGCTGAGCAGCCGGCAGTCGGCCGGAATCATGTCGCCGGCCGACAAGGCCACCACATCGCCCGCCACCAGGTCGTGCACCGGCACATCACTTTGCGTGGCGGCTGCACCATCACTTGCGCGGCGCAGCACGGTGGCGGTGTTGCTGACCAGCGCGCGCAGGCCCTCGGCCGCCCGGTGTGATCGCCCCTCCTGCACAAAGCGGATGCCGGTGCTCAAGCTCACCATCACCGCAATCACCACCGTGGCCTTGGCGTCGCCGCTGAAGAAGGAGAGCAGCGCCAGCGCGGTCAGCAGCAGATTGAAGGGATTGGTGTAGCAGCGCCAGAGTCGCAACCAGCCCGGCAGCGGCGGCTCGTGGCCGATCTCGTTCGGCCCGTCCAGGGCCAGCCGCCGCGCGGCCTCGGCCTGCAGCAAGCCGTCGGCCTGCGAGCGCCACCGGACCAGCGCTAGCGCCGGGGCCTCGGCCGCCGTGGCCAGCAGGTCTTGCCCCAGTGCCGCCGGGCCGCTGCCCTGGCGCGCGGCCGCCGCCGCTGGTGTGGACCGCAAGCTGCCCAGCAGCGGCCGGCGCTCAAAGTGGCGCTGGGCACGGCGCCGCCGCAGAAAGTTGCTGAAGCCTTCGTTGAATGCTTTTTTCATGCAGATGAAGGCTCCGGGGCTGCGCTGCGGTCATCTTGGCAGTGGCGCGCGCCACGACCATGACAGCGCGCAAGTTGGGCCCAGTCAGTCCCGCAGGAACGAGAGCAGCGCCTCGTTGAAGACCTGCGCATGCGACACGTTCAGCCCGTGCGGCGCACCGCTCACCTGCACCAGCCGACTGTGGGCCACCGCGCGGTGGGTGCGCAGGCCCGAGCCCTCGATCGGCACGATGCCATCAGCCTCGCCGTGGATGACCAGCGTGGGCACGTGGATCTGCTGCAGATCGCTGCGGAAGTCGGTGGTGCTGAAGGCATCCATGCAGGCCAGCGCCGCCTGCTGCAGGGACTGGTGACACAGGCCCACCGCTTCATCGAGCTGGGCCTGGCTGACCTGCAGCTCGCCGTTGGCCGAGAAGAAGGCGAGCGCAAAAGCGGCAAAGTAGGCGTGGCGGTCGGCTTCCAGCGCCTGGCGCTTCTCTGCCGCCACCTCGCGTGTCAGCGGGCCTTGGGGGTTGCTGCCTGACTTCATCAGCGCCGGCGTCACGGCCGCCGCCAGCACCACGCTGCGCAGGCGCGACTCGCCATGCCGGGCAACATAGCGCGCCACCTCGCCACCACCCATCGAGAAGCCCACCAGCGTTGCGTCCTGCAGATCGCACTGCGTGATCACCCGCTGCAGATCATCGGCCAGGGTGTCGTAGTCGTAGCCTGATTCAGGCTTGTCCGAGCGACCAAAGCCGCGGCGGTCATAGGCCACCACGCGGTAGCCGGCGCGCTGCAGCACCGAGGTCTGCAGCGCCCAGGCCTGGGCCGACAAGGGCCAGCCATGGATCAACACCACCGGCCGGCCAGCGCCGCCGCTGTCGTCGATGTGCAGGTGCACGGCATCGGCCACTTCCTTCGACGCTGCAGCTGCCATTGCCCCGCCCGCAGCGATACCGCCCAGCGCATGGTCTTTCGGCGCCGCGCCATGACCGGGCACGGCCTGCTCGATCAGATCCGGGTCGATGGACGGATGGATGGGAAGGGACGGCGAAGTTTCAGATGCGCTCATGGCTCACTCTTGCAGTGGTGGACGGTTGGGCGAGCCCGTCAGCGGGGCTCACTGGGTGTCCTGGGACCATACGCAGTGGTGGCGTGCCTGTCGGTGCGCCAGGCGACGGTCGCCCTGTCTGAGGCAGCGCATCCTGCAGATCCAGCGCGGCGCCCGGATCCTCCTCGCCGGCCACGGACAGGTCTGCGCCTTCAGCGGCCAGCACAGGGGTGGACGCAGGGGGCGGCAGGTGCGGGCCAGGCCCGGGTGCGGGCAAGGGCGTAGTCCCGCAGCGATGCGACATGGCGATCTCCGGTGGAAGTCATTCCTCCCACAAGGCGAGGTGGCCGATCAGTCTGCAGGGGTGCGTCGGGACGGTCGGTGCGCTGGCGCACGCGGCGGCGGCAGCAGCACGCCCTCGTGCAAGGCCACTTGGGCCAGGGCGGCCTCGAACTGCGAGCGCGAGCGAGCCGCCAGATGGTGCAGGTCAGCATGCAGTGCGGCATCGGCCGCATGGCGGTGGGCGCATTCGGCGCTGTAGGCCTCGAAATGCGCCAGCTGCATCAGCAACTCGGCCACATGGCGCGGGCATTCGCAGGCCGTGGTGGTCGAGCGGCGCGCAAAGTCGGCCAAAGCAGCATCGTCCCAGCGGCGAGGCGGCAGGGCGCCCTCGCCCGGCGCCCCCGCCAGACCGGTGGCAGGCTGGGCTGCCGCCGAGGCAGACAGGCCGTTCAGCCACTGAGCCAGCACGGCGTCGGGCTGGGGCTCGCGCAACAAGGCGATGCCGGCGTTGGCCAAGGTGTCGCAGACCGGGTCGGCGGCAAAGCGGTACAGCGCCGCGCGGGGCAGCCCGGCCAGGCCTGGCGCTGCGGCAGTCATCTCGGCCAGCCAATCCGCGTGCAGCCGCGGCGCATGAATCAGCAGGCCGTCAGCGGGCGCATCCTGCAAGGCGGCGGCCGCCTGCGCCAAATCCTCAAACGGGCCGAGCAGCGACAGCGGCCGGTCCAGGCGGCGCAGCAAGGCGGGCTGCTGCAATCGGGTGGCCAGCGCTGCACCGATCACGACCAGCCGCCAGGGCCGAGCCGGGCCGGGCGCGGTTGGCGGTTCTCCAGCGGGGCCGGCGAGCGCCTGCGCCTGCGCATGGGTCGCGGCCACGCGCTGCAGCTGCGCCATGTCCAGCGTCGCCAGGCGGCCGATGGCATGGCCCTGCGCCGTCAATTGCTTGATGACGGCGAGGCGCTGCACATCGTCGTCGGAATAGAGCCGCTGGCCGCTGGCGGTCAAGCTCGGCTGGGTCAGGGCATAGCGTCGCTCCCAGACGCGCAGTGTGGCCACCGGCATGCCCAGCATCTGTGCCACGGTGCCGCTGCGGTGCAGCAAGGCGTCCGAAGCACGCCGATCCGCTGGCAAGGAAGCTGCCGATGACTTCGCTTTGTTCACGGCTGTTTTCACGTCGTTGACCTTTTGACTCGCTTTTGACGCCGAGTATAGGTTTCCAACGCTCCAAAAATAGACCCCGACCCACTGATGAATCGTCAAAACCGTACACTGGCGCGGTGCCATCAACCACGCCCCACCCTGCAGAGCCCGCATCGCCAGCGCTGACCGTGCTGTACGACGGCGCCTGCCCGTTGTGCCGCCGAGAGATCGGCGTGTACCAGGGTCTGCAACCGCTGCAGCCCGGGGCGCCGGTGTGCTTTGCCGATGTGAGCGACGCTGCGGTGCCGCTGCCGCCCGGCACCACCCGGGCGCAATTGCTGGCGCGATTCCATGTGCGCGGCCGCGACGCTGAACTGCTCAGCGGTGCGCAGGCTTTTCTGGCCCTGTGGGCAGCGCTGCCCGGATGGCGCTGGCTGGCCTGGGCAGGCCGCGCGCCGGGCGCCGCCTGGCTGATGGAACGCGCCTACCGACTGTTTCTGCGCGGGCGGCCCCGGCTGCAGCGCTGGGCCCTCAAAATGGAACGTCACCCAGGAGCACCCCATGACTGAAGACCCACGCTGCTGCGGCAGCGGCACCTGCATCATTGACGACGAAGGCCGCTGCTGGTGCGGCCAACGCTGGGACGGCGAGAAGATGTGCCATGTGCCGCTGTCCGGCCCCCTTTCAACCCCACCCTCGCTGCCCGACGCCGACCCGACATCGGATGCGCCCTGAACTTCCAACGGCCCGCCATGCTCGTCCAGCTCACCTATGCCAGCCGCCCTTCCTCCGTGTTCACCCAGGATGATCTGGCCAGCATCCTGACGACTTCGCAG